>JBGTNO010000325.1:0-10104 GCA_041743065.1 Chthoniobacterales bacterium | reverse complement strand
CGCGCGCGCCTTCGGGCGCTTCGAGGGAAAATACCTCTCGCAGCTCGAGCGCCTCGGCACCTGGGTGCTCGATCCGCGGTATCCCGAGGTGCGGGAATATCTCATCGAGACCTACGAGCGCGCGCTGCGCGAATGGGACCTCGACGGCTTCAAGCTCGACTTCGTGGATCGCTTCACCGCCGGCCCCGAGACGCGCTTCGACGCGGGCGAGGGCCGGGATTTCGCCTCGATCGACGCGGCGGTGGACCGGCTGCTCGGGGACGTGAGCGAGCGCCTGCGCCGCCTCAAGCCGGACGTGATGATCGAGTTCCGCCAGTCCTACATCGGCCCGCTCATGCGGAAATATGGCAACATGTTCCGCGTGAACGACTGCCCCAACGACGGCCTGCGCAACCGCATCGGCGCGCTCGACCTCCGGCTGCTCTGCGGGCGCACGGCGGCGCACTCCGACATGCTCATGTGGCATCCCGCCGATCCCGTGGAATCCGCGGCGCTCCAACTGTTGAACGTCCTTTTTTCCGTGCCGCAGATCTCCGTGCTCCTCGACCGGATCCCGCCCGAACACGTCGAGATGCTCCGGTTCTGGCTCGGCTTCTGGCGCGAGCATCGCGACGTGCTGCTCGATGGCGCGTTGCGGCCCCTCCACCCGGAGACGCACTACCCGGTGGTGATCGCCAGCCGCGACGACCGGATGATCGTGGCGTTCTACGACGAGGCGATTGCCAATCCCGGGCGCGCCATTCCCCGCGAACTGATGCTCGTCAATGCCACGCGTTCCCACCGCGTCGCCCTCGAACTCGAGGCGGACTTGGGCCCATGCGAGCTGGAGTGCTTCGACTGCCGGGGGCGCGGCGTGCGGCGGGAAACCATCGCGCTCGGACGCGGCCTGCATGCTTTGGAAATCCCGCCCGCTGGCTGGCTGCGCTGCCGCCCGGCCAGGTAAGACGTTGTTGAATGGGTCGCGGCACCCGGCCGCCCCGGTTGTCCCTGAACGACTATTGCTCTTCGGTGGAGAAGGTGACCCCGCGGATTCCGGCGGCGGCGCAGGCATTCATTACGTCGATGAGCCGCTGGTGGATCACGCCGTTCTCCGCGTCGATGGTCACGAGCGGATCGATCTGCGCGGCCTCGGAGGATTCGCGAAACCGCGTCAGCAATTTAGTGAGCGCGGGAAGGTCGCGGTCGTTCGCGGTATCGAGCGGGAAATCGTTCACCACCACCTGCCCATCCTGCTTGATCGCGACCCGCTGTTCGTTCGGAAGATTCACGACCTCGTCCTGCGAGACGGTCCCGGGAAGCTGCATCCCCACGTCGCTCTCCGGCTTGATGGGCTTGGCGGTCACCATGAAGAAGACCAGCAACAGAAACACGATGTCGATCATGGGACCCATCTGCATCTCCACCGCCTGGTCTTTGCGTTTTCTAGCGAACATTTTAAGAAGACGCGGGGGGGAGAGACGCGGAGAGGGGGAGACGCGGAGACGCGGAGATAGTGGGCTCGGGATCTTTCCGCATCTCGGCGTCTTGTTTTTTCTCGGCGCTTTTCTTCTTCTCCGAAGGTGAGATAGGCGCCGCGGGATCCCCGACACCCTCCCTCTCCGCGTCTCCCCCCCTCCGCGTCTCCGCGTCTTTTCTTCCCGGAATTGCCCACTGCTCGGGGCGGTCGGCCATCGCGACCAGCATGGCCAGGATCTCCTCATAGGTCGCGTCCAACTGCCGGGCCGTCTCTGGAGAAAGATAGCCGCAGCGCAATGCGATCTCGACGTGCGTCTGCGTCTCCGCCGCTTCTCCCTCGGAGTCGTTTAGCTTACTGACGAATGCCGCCGGATACCTCCGTTTGCGCCAGGCCTCCGAGATGTTCGCCGGGACGGACCGCGACGAGCGACGAAGTTGATCGGTCAGCGAATAGCGCTCGCAGTCGGGAAACCGTCCGCTGCAACGGAAGATCTCCATCGTCGCGTCCATCCCGCGCTGCCAGACCTTGACTTCCTTAAATGATCGAATGTTGCTCATAAATATTCTCCGCGTCTCCCCATCTCCGCGTCTTCTTCCGTCATTTCCGATGGCTCCCGAACACGACCTCCACCGCGCCGGCGGAGGCGCACGCGCGCATGACTTCCTTGATGATCTTCACGTCGGTCTTCGAGTCCGCGCGGACATACACGATGAGCGGCGGGACGAGGACGAGGCGCTTCTGGAGGTAGGCGCGCAACTCGGTCTGCGTGACGGGGGTGTCGCCGGTGAAGATGCGGCCCTGGTCGTCGATGTTCACGATGTCGCGCCCGCTGAAGTCGTCCGGCGTCTTGGACGAGGAGGCGAAGGGGAGCTTGATATCCATCTTCTTCTGCTCCTTCGTGATCTTGGTGGTGACCATGAAAAAGATGAGCAGCAGAAAGGTCATGTCGATCATCGGCGCGAGCTGAAAGCCGACTTCGTCCTCGTCCCGTTTGCTGCCGAATCTTCGTTTCATGGCGTGGTTTCCGAGCGTCTAGCCGGCGTGCGCTGGGTCGGGAGGCTGCTCCTCCGGGTTATGCACCTCGGCATTGAGCGCGTCCAGCATCTTGAGAATGGCGACCTCGGTATCCGCGACGACGCCGTGCAGGATGTTGCGGAAAAAGAAGAAGCAGAACATCGCGGGGATGCCGACGATGAGGCCACCCGCCGTGGTCAGCATCGCCTGGCCGATGCCGCCCGCGAGGTCGGACGGCTCGGACTTTCCGGCGGCGAGCGCGTTAAAGGCCTCGATCATGCCGGTGACGGTGCCGAGCAGGCCGATCATCGGCGCGACGGTGGCGAAGACGTTGAGGTAGTTGATCCACAGGTTCAGGCGCGTCTCCTCGTGGGAGAGCTTCTCGGCCGCGGCCTTCTCCATCGCGTCGCGGTTGTTCTTCGGCTCGCGCGGATCGAACTTCAGCAATGCGGCTTCGAGCGTCTTCGAGAGCATGTCGCCGTTCGCCTGGGCGGCGGTGAACGCCCCCTGCACGTCCTTGTGCTCCATCAGTTGGCCCAGCTGCGTCACCGAGGCCGGCGGGATCAGCTTCCGGCGGTTGATGCGGAGGCCGCAATACACCGCCGTGGCGATCGTCCCGATGGAGCAGAGCGCGATGAAGTGCATGAGCGGCCCGCCCTGGAGATACATGTCCCATAACGAGAGATCGGACACGGGGGCGGCGGACGGGGGCGGCGCGGCGTCCTGCGCATGGAGCGCGGCGGTCGCGGGAAAGAGCGCCAGCACGGCTAGAAAGGGAAGTCGCCGCGCCAGCGCGCGACAACGGGTCAGGGTGGATTCAGGTTTCTGGTTCATTGGGTAGTTTGAGTTTCTCTTTCAGGGCCGTCGCCTTGGCGAGGAATTCCGGCTCGGGATAGAATTGGACGATATCCTCCAGCCGCGCGCTCGCTTCCTTGGGACGTCCCTGCTCGGCAAAGACCTCGGCGGCCTCGAAGAGTCCGGAGGCGGTCAGGTCGCGCATCTCCGGGTGCAGGGCGGCGGGATAAAGGAACGAGGAAATGGCCTGGTCGAAGAGCCGCCGATGCCGCTCGCGCTCTTCGGGCATGAGCTGCCACTTCGGCCATTCCTCCTCCAGCGCCGCGAGATTCTGGCGGGCGATCGTGCCCCGCGTCAGCTCGAGTTCCACCCGGTTGCGCATGAGGGCAGCGCTCGCGGCGGGATCGATCTCGGGCATCCCGTCCATCAGGGTGGCCGCTTCCTCGATGCGCCCGATCGCGGCCAGGGCCGAGATCTTGGTCTGCATCAGCGCACCCCGTTCGGACTGGGAGAGGTCGCCTTTCGCCAGCGCGGAGTCGAGGAGAGCGAGCGCTCGCTCGGCGCGTTCCTTCGACTTGTCGGCGAGGAACGCGCGGGCCAGCGCGAGCGCCACGTCGGGCGCGTCGGACCGCACTTTCCCGAGCAGCGGCTCCCTCAGTTTCCACATGTTCCCGAGCGTGCCGATATCCTTGGCGGCCGGCGTCTGGAGCGCCTCCGCCTCGGCCGGCGCCGGGGTGAATTCCACGAACTTCACGTCGTTCAGCGCAAACGCCGTCTCGGCGAATCCCGAGCCGATTTCCACCTTCAGCGAAATCTTTCCCCCGGCGGTCGAGGTAATGTTGCCGGACTTCCGCGCCCCGTTGATAAAGACGATCTCGTCCGCCCGCGCGGCGGTGGAGAGCGTCGCGAGGATCAAGGTGGCGGTGAGGATGCGCGCCAGCTTCCTCACGACGGATCCTCCTTGGGTGCGGGTTTCGGCAGCTCGGCCAGACGCCGCTCGGCCAGTTGGAATTCGGGCGTCCCGGCGAGCGTCTCGTTGCCGACGAATTCCGCGTAGGTCTTCACGGCCTCGGGCGCCATCGACAGCTTCTCGAAGGCCTGCCCGCTCTCCCAGTAGGATTTCGCCACGAGCTCGGTCCAGCGCCCATAGAGAATATAGACGCGCTGGAGGAACGCGACCGCCTTCTTGTAGTCGCCGCTCTCATAGTGGAGATGCCCGATGTCGTAGAGCGTCTGCGCGGCCAGCCGGCCCTTCGCCTGCGGCAACGCGAGCACCCGCTCGAGTTCGGCGATCGCGTCCTGGGTGTCGCCGCGCTCCGCGTAGATCTCGGCGCGCGCCCGCAGCACCTGTTCCTGGAGCGTCGGGTCGAGCCCCGTGCGGTCGAACTTCGCGAAATACTCCAGGGCTTTATCCGGCTGCTCCCGCGCCTTGGCCGCGAGCCCCATGCCGGCGTAGGCGCGTTCCTTCAGCAGCGAACGCGGATACCACCGCAGGATCGTGAGATACAGCTCGTGCGCCTGGTCGTCCTTCCCCGCCGCCCGCAGGGTGTCGCCCGCGTCGGCGAGGAGGGCCGGACTCAACCGCGTCGGCTTCGTGTGGTCCGCATACCGCCTCACGAGATTCTTCGCCTGCTCGGGTTTCGCGCGCGCGAGGAGCCGCGACTCCATCCACTGCGCCCGCGCCCGCAAGGTCGGCTTCGCGTCGCCGGCTTCGTCCGCGAGCTGGGCGAGGCGCTTGCGAAACTCGTCCTCGCCCGCCTGGCCATAGAGCTTTCCGACATTCTCGAAGAGCGACTCTACCGCCGCCGCGTCGGGATCGTCGCCATGCTGCGCGATGGCCTCCCAGTAGAGTTCGCGGGCCTTCTCCGGCTCGTCCTGATTCTCGTGCAGCTTCGCCAACTCCGAGATCGCCTCGGCCAGCCGATTGCTGTCGGGCCGCTTTTTCATGAACTCGGTGAAATGCTCGCGCAGGGCGTCCCATTCCTCCCGCGCCTCGAGGGCCTTCCCGATGCGGAAGGCCGCGTATTCGTAGTAGCGCGGCGTCTCCATCGACACCGAACGGTAGGCGGCCAGCCCCTCGTCGATGCGGCTGGTGGCGAAAAGCGCGTCGCCATAGAGATTCAGCGCCTCGTCGCGACCGGGGTCGTCCGGGTGCGCGGCGAGCCATTGTTTCGCCTCGACCGCCGCCTCCTGGAACTGTTTCTGGGCGTAGAGCGCGAAGACCATCCGATACTCCGCGTCGGTGCGGAACCGGCCCCGCGGGTAGTCCTCCAGATATTTCGCAAACGCCGGGCGGCTGGCCGCGTAGTCCTGCGCGAACTGCAAACCCATCGCCCGCCAGTAGGCCACGTCCTCGGCCAGCGCGTTCTTCGGGAACTTGGCCGCGTGCTCGTCGAAGACCGCGATCCCCTTCCGATTCTCGTCGAGACTGAGGTAGCTGTAGCCCGCCTGGAAATGACTCTGCTCTGCCAGCGCATGCTCGGGAAAGCGCGTCGCCACCGCCAGAAACGCCTCCGCCGCCTGGTCGTAGAGCCCGAGCCGCATCAGCGCCTCGCCCCGCAGATAGATCGCCTGCGGCAGGGACCCGCTCTCCGGGAAACGCTGCTCGAATCCCCGCGACTCCACGATCAGCTCCGGCCAGCTCTCCATCCGCGCGAGACTCTGCAGCAGTTCGATGCTGGCCGACTCCAGCAGTTCGCTCTCCTGCTGGCGCGCGATCATTTCGCGATAGACGAGCGCCGCCTCGTAGTGCCGGTCCAGCGCGGTGAAGCACTGCGCGATCCGGAAATTCAGCGCCGTATCGTAGTCCGGCACCGCCTCGAACTGCCTCAGCCCCTCCTGGGCCTGCGCCACCAGATCCCGCAGCCGTCGTTCTTCGACGCGATTCAGCTTTTCCCGATCGAGAAATCCCTCCAGCACCGCCAGGCGCCCCGACTGCCGCGCGATCACCCGCTCGCGCGGCCACACCCGCTGCAGCGCGAAGAGCGCCTTTCGATATTCCTTCTTGGCGAAAAGCTTGCCGCCGAGCTGCAGGGCGAGCAGGTGAAAATAGGCGATGCGCGTGTTTGCCCGGTCCTCCGAGTCGAACGCCCTCACCACCTCCAACCCCTCGTCGAGCTGTTCCGACCGGATCAGGGTGTGGAGCCGCAGCGTCAGCATCTGGCCATTGATGTCCGCCGGCACCGTGCCGATCAGCGGCTTCAGGAATTCCGCGCTCTCCTTGAACTTATCCTGCTCCAGCAGCGTCGCCGACATCAGCAGCAGCGCGGGCGCCCGGTTTTTCGACTTCGGATATTCCCGGACGAAACTGCCCAGCAACTTGAACGCGTCATCGAATTTCTTGGTGTAGAAATGGGCGACGCCCAGCATGTAGCTCAGCTCGTCGCGCTGCCAGCCCCTCGGGAACTTCCCGATCGCCTCCGTCATGATCGGGATCGCCGCCTCCCATTTCTCCTGCTGGATGCGCGACATCGCCAGGATGTGGTAGATCTTGTCGAGCCCGGCCATCTTGCTTTCCGGCGCTCCGCTCGCCTTGAAGTTGGCCAGCCACTCCGTAATGAGCTGGTCGGCTTCCGGAAAGTTTTGGGCAAGATACGCCTGGAGTCCGCTCTCGAGCTTCTGCTCCGGCGTGAGAAGACCGGGGTTCTGCGCCCGCGCGCTGCCCACCACCGCGAGGAGAGCGGCGACGAGGATGGAGAGAAGCGACGGGGGCGCGAAGGGCAAATATCTCACGGGGAATAGGAAGGCTACAGTCTCGATCGGAGAACGCGATACGTTTGCCGACGCTACGCCGCGCCTGTTTTTTACCTATAACACAGGTACACAGGTCGGAAAGGTTCCAGTTTCCGGCCGCCGGCCGCCGGCCGCTAGCGGCGGCGGCGGAGGGCGAGCAGTCCCACTCCAAGACCGAGCAGGACCGCGGAACCCGGCTCGGGCACCGCGAAGGCGGCGGCTTTGGCGGTGTAGGTGCCAGAGCCGTCGGTCTCGCTCCAGAGCAAGGTGAGGCGGCCATCGGTGAAGCGCCACTGCGTCGTCATCCGCTCGAAACGCAGGCCGCTCGCGATATCGACCAGCTTCTGCTCGTCGCCGAACAGGCCGGTGCCGGGATCGTAGGTGCGCAGCGAGATCGCGTCGTCGCGCACGCCGGAGCCCGGCGTGTCGTTCACGTTCTTCACATAGAGCAGATAGACCTTCTCGCCGTCGGAAGTGAGGGAGACATGCCAGGCCTTCCCGTCGTTGGGCACCGCGTCGAGCGAGAGAGTCTGCCAGGTGTCGGACAGCATCGCCCCGCGCTGCTTCATCACCACATTGCCGAAGTTCCCATCCACGGTGTCGAAGTTATCGACATAGACGTGGTAGATCGTGCCGTCGGCGAGCTGCACGAAATCGGTCTGCCCGCCGTGGCTGGTGTTGCGGGCATAATTCATGTCCGACCAATCGCCAGGCACCTGATTCGGCGGCTCGCCTTCGAGCTGGATCTCCGAGCCCCACGAGGTGCCGGAGCCAATGGCAGCCCGCTGCCACTCGGAGCGATTGCCGAAGTTGCCGTCGCGCCGGATGTCGCCGCCGACCTTGGGATCGACGAAATCGCCGACGTTGATCGCCTCGTAAACAAACCCGTCGCTCACCTTGAAGGTCCATTCCGCCTCGCCAAACGCGAAGTTGTCGCTCGCGGTGTTCTTGGGAAAAGTGACACCGCCGAGTCCAGTATCGCCGGTGAGATCGGGCGCGAAACGGCGGTTGGCGGAGTTGGCACCCGCTGCGTTGGACAAGCCGGTATTCACATTGCCCAGGAGATCGGTCACGGCAAAGCTCTGGTAGTTCGGCATGAGGGTGGTGTGCGTCGGCGAATCCTTTTCCGAGACCGTGGGCGTGGCGGTGAGGCCATTGCTCAGGCCGCTGCCGGTCAAATCCCAGCGATACATGCTGAAGGAGGCGCCGTCCCGGTTCACCAGCGCCCACGCCCGCCACTGGTTCTGATATTGACCGAAGACCAGCGAATAGGATTTCCCGGGATTTTCGACCGCCGTGATGTTGCCGCCCGTAGGGTTCGTCGCGGTGGCCTGCAGCGTCGCCAGCGAGGAGCCGAACTTGGCGCGCAACTCGCTGCCTTCGGCGTAGAAAAGCCAGTAGTTCGATCCGTCCCAGAAGGCACCGTTGTTCGTGGGCAGGCCGACGGTGGAGTCGTTGGCGCTGCTAGTGTGGAAAGCGGTCTGCTCGAGCAGGGTGAGTTGCTGGGCCTGGGCGAGAGGAAGGCCGCTCATCAGGACGGAGATGGCGAGGAGGATTCGATAGCGGTGCATGGTGGGGAGAAACGGGGGCGGAGAGTCAAGGGCGGAAAAAGGCGGGGCACGGAAAGTGCCCGCCTTTCTCGACCACGGATGAAGTCAAGCCGGACTAGCGGCGGCGGCTCAGGAACGCGAGGATTCCGGCTCCTCCCAGCAGCATCGCGAAGGTCGAGGGCTCGGGGACGACGGAGAAGTTGTCGAGAACCTGCCCGCCGCTGAGCTGGTCGGACTTGAAGGAGGCATAGGTGGTCGTATCCGCGGCAAAGGGCGCGTTGGTGACGGTGCTTCCGAGGGTGGCAACGGGCGCGCCGACTGGGGTGGTGCCAGTCGCGCCGATGTTGAAGAGGCTGGCGCTGATGGCGTATTGGTTGGAGCCGCTATTGGTGAAAGATACGGTGAGCCGGTAGAACACATCGTCCACGAGCGTGAAATCGGTGAGCGAGGAAGTGCCGGCAAAGCTGGACCCCGTGTTGTTGCCAATCTGAAGCTGCCCCGTGTTCGCGGAGATGCGGTTTAGCCCGCCGAAGAGGTACACTCCCGTCCCGCCAAATCCGGTCGAGTCGGTGCCGGTAAATCCGATGCGGTTGACGGGACCGGTGCCGGTGGCCACGTTGTCATTGAAGAAACTGTCGAGGCTAAGCGTGAACGACGATCCGACGGCCGTGAGATCGAACGTCGATGCCGTGTAGTGCGCGACGGCGGCATTGCCATCGACTTTCACACCGCCGGAGCCGTTGGTTCCGCCGGTAGCCGTGGAGCTGTAGAGGTCGCCATCGGCATTGGAGGTCGTCAGGTTATTGAAGAGATCGAAATCGGTCGCTTGATCGAAATTGATGGTCTGCGTGTGGCCGCTGGTGGCCGTGAGGCCAAGAACGGCGGCGAAGGAGAGAACGAGGGGGAGTCTTTTCATACGGAAGTGAAGTTGCCCCTAACCACGAATCGCGTCAACTACTCTTTTCGGTATTTCATAAAATATGCGGTCGGCGTTGTGCGTCCGGCGCGAACCCGGCAGCTTTATGGCCACCGAATGAAGAACGACTCGATGAAAGGCGTCCGCCGCGCGATGGAACTGCTCAAGCTGCTCGCGCGGCGGCCCGAAGGCTGCACCTTCAGCGAAATCCAGGAGAGGATGGGCCTGTCCTCGCCCACGGTGCTCACGCGACTGCTGAAGGTGCTCGGCGACGAGGAACTGATCGGCAAGTCCACCCGCTACGGCACCTACGGCCTGGCGCGCGAAGCGCTCGCCATCTCGCGTTCCGTGCTCGGCTCCTTCCCCGTGGAGGAGGCGGTGAGGCCGGCGCTGCGCCGGCTGGCGAAGACGACGGGAGAATCGGCGAGCTACTGGGAATGGAACGCGGGAAGGCTGGTGCTGATGGCGACGGAGGAAACGGCGGATGGCTTCCGCTATATGCGGGTGCTCGGGCGGGCTCAGGATGCCCGGCATACCTTCGTCCTGGCGTGCATTCCCTTTCTCGAGAAAAGCCTGCGCCACTCGTTGCTCGCGAGCCTCGAGGAGCTGGGCGCGGCGGGGCCGGATCTGGACGCCTCGCT
>JBGTNO010000324.1:0-10012 GCA_041743065.1 Chthoniobacterales bacterium | reverse complement strand
CGCGAGCCACACCACCACCGACTTCGCCGCCCGCATGTCAGCCGATCATGCCCGCCGCGCCGTGAGCGCCGTCACCGCCCGCCGCCCCAATTTCAAATCGCCTTCGTGAATACGCCCTGTCGGTCGCTGACTGGCGCGGTTTTTCGCTGGCGAGGGCGGGCTGGGGGATGTTTGATGACCGACCGCCATGTCCAGCCACTTCGGTCAACTCTTTCGCCTGTCCACCTGGGGAGAATCCCACGGCGGCGGGGTCGGCGTGGTGATCGATGGCTGCCCGCCGCGGGTGCCGCTCACCGAGGAGGACATCCAGATCGAGCTGGACCGCCGCCGCCCCGGGCAGAGCGAGATCGTGACGCCCCGCAAGGAGGAGGATAAATGCTGCATCCTCTCCGGCGTCTTCGAGGGGCGGACGCTGGGGACGCCCATTTCCGTGCTGGTGATGAACCAGGACGCGCGGCCCGAGGCCTACCGCGAGATGGCCACCGCCTACCGGCCCTCGCACGCGGACTACACCTACGATGCCAAATACGGCATCCGCAATTATCAGGGCGGTGGACGCGCCTCGGCCCGCGAAACGATCGGTCGCGTGGCTGCCGGTGCCATCGCCCGGAAAGTTTTCGCCGGGCTTTGTCCCGCGCTGGAAGTGGTGGCCTACGTGAAGTCGATCCATCATCTCGACGCCGCGGTCGATGCCGACACCGTGACGAGCGATTCCGTCGAGAGCAATATCGTGCGTTGTCCCGACGCGGCTGCCGCCGGGAAAATGATCGGGCTGATCAAGGAAATGCGGACGCGGGGAGATTCGGTGGGTGGCGTGATCGAGGGTGTCATTCGCCACGCGCCGCCCGGGCTCGGCGAACCGGTTTTCGACAAACTCGAGTCCGATCTGGCGCGCGCCATGATGAGCCTGCCCGCGACGAAGGGTTTCGAGATCGGGAGCGGCTTCGCCGGGGCGCGGCAGACCGGTTCCGAGCACAACGATCCCTTCGTCATGCGGGAAGGCAAAGTCCGCACCACCACCAATCGGTCCGGCGGGATTCAGGGGGGCATCAGCAACGGCGAACCGATCGTCTTCCGGCTTGCGTTCAAGCCCACCGCGACCATCACGCAAAAACAGCAAACCGTTTCGAGCGCGGGCGAGGCGACGGAGCTGTCGGCGCGGGGACGTCATGATCCCTGCGTGCTGCCGCGCGCGGTTCCCATGGTGGAAGCGATGGCCTGGCTGGTGCTGATCGATCACGCCCTCCGCCAGCGCGGACAGTGCGGTTAGCGGTGTCAAGGTCGGTCGCGATCGCGGGGTGTTTTCGCCACCTGATAAATCGACTGTCGAACTCGTAGGTCATGGCCTATCTTTTTCCCGCATGGACCTGCCGATCGCCGATGATATCGCCTCCGACCCGCGCCGGGATGGCCGGGGCTGGATGTTGGCCGCGCTCCTCGGCTCGGTCGTGGTGCATCTGGCGTTGGTGATCGTTTTCAAACTCACCGAGCTGCCTCATTTTAGCGTGGTGCCGCGGGAGCGGCTGTCTCCGCGCCCCATGTCGGTCAAGCAGGTCGAGATCGATCCCAAGTTTTTGGAAGAAACGGCGCAGTCTCCCGACGCGGCCAGCCCGAAAAAGACCGACACCCTTCCCGACATCATCCTGCCCGACGAAGAGCCTTCCTTCGATAAGCTGCTGACCAGAGAAATCCGCGCCACGCCGGCCGCGGCCGATCTGGCGAAAGTGCTGGCCGAGGAGCAGCCGGACCCGGCCACGCAGACCGCGCTGATGGCCGAGCGCCTGAACCGGGAATCCGCCCGCGATCTGGAAAGCAGCCTCGTCTCGATGAACCAGGCGCTTTCGAACGAGCAGCCGATCATCCAGCCCGGCTCGCTGATGAAAGGCACTTCCGAAGACCTGACCAAGGCCGCTGCGGCGCTCGCGGCGGAAGGCGGCGGCTACAGCGATCTGGATGGACTGCTGGCGCAGGCGGGTGAGCTGCGGGCGGGCACGGCGCCCATCCTCATGCCCACCGATTTGCTTTTCGACTATGACAGCTCCGACATGCGGCCGGGAGCGGAGCAAAGCCTGGCCAAGCTCGGCACTCTGATCGCCAAGAATCCCCAGGCGTTGTTTGTCATCGAGGGACACACCGATTCGTTCGGGTCGCCCGACTACAACCTGATGCTCAGCAAAGCTCGCGCGGAATCGGTCAAGCGGACGGTGGTCGCGCTGACCGGCGTTTCACCGAGCCAGATTCAGACGCGCGGTTACGGCAGCACCCGCCTGATCGCCCCCTCCAATGGTTCGCCCGAGCAACAGCAGATCAATCGCCGCGTCGAGATCGCCATCAAGGCCCAGTGAACGCTCGGCGGGCTTTCGAGGCTCATTACGCGGCCTACGATGAGCTTTACCGGCAGGCGTGGGGCGACACTCTCCATCATGGGCTGTGGCGCACCGGTCGCGAGACCCAGCCGGAGGCGGTGTCCGCCTTAAGTCGGCAGATTGCCGAAATGGCCGGCCTTCGAACTGGGCAACGGGTTTACGATGTGGGCTGCGGCTACGGCGCGATGAGTTGCTGGCTCGCGCGGGAGTACCGGGTCGAAGTCATCGGGATCAACTCGTCGGAAACGCAGTTGGCCCGCGCGTCCGTCGAAGAAAAGGTGCGATGGATTCACGCGAACTGGTTGACGCTGCCCGTCGAACCGGTGGATGCGGTGCTGGCGGTCGAGAGTGCGGATCACATCGGCGACAAGGCGCTGTTTCTCCGCCAAGGCCGACGCGCGCTGGTGCCGGGGGGACGCCTCGTCCTCGCGGGCCTCACCCGGCCCAGCCATCTGACGCCGCGCCAATCCCGGCGACTCGCCTGGATCCGCGCGCATTCTCCGCTCGCTCCCCTGGCGTCGGCGGAGGAACTCTGCTCCCTCGCGCGGCGGGAAGGTTTCACCGTCGAGCGCGCGTGGGATCTGACGCGAGAAACGGCGCGCACTTGGCCGGAATACGCCCGCCGTTTCCTCGGGCTCTCGCTCCGGCAGCCGCGTTTTCTGCGCTTTCTGCTGCCAACGGGGGAAGCGGGTTGGTTGCCGTGGCTCCTCTGGCAATTGCTCCTCGCCACCCGCTCCGGCGCGCTTCGTTACAGCGTCCTCCGCCTGGATGCCGCGGCGTAGCGCCGGCACGAATCCGTTTGCGCCCCTTCGGTCGAACGGTTACCCGTTACCGCCCATGCAATGGATCGACACCCTGGAGCGGCGCTTCGGCCACCTCGCCATCCCGCATTTGATCCGTCTGGTCGTGTTTTTTAACGCCTTCGTCTGGATTCTCCTGCAGGTAAATCCCGAGTTTGTCCATGCGCTCACGCTGGATACCTCGCTGGTGCGGCAGGGACAGGTCTGGCGTCTGTTTTCTTACATTTTCATCCCGCCGCCCACCAGTTTCCTCTGGATCGCTTTTGCCCTGATGTTTTTCTGGATGCTGGGCGAAGGGCTCGAGCAGGCGTGGGGTTCGTTCCGGCTGAACCTTTTTTATCTGGTCGGCATGATTGGAACCACGGTGGCGGCATGGTTGACTCCGGGCGGCACGACGAACGTTTACCTGAACCTGTCGGTGCTGTTCGCGTTCGCCACTCTTTATCCCAACTACGAAATTCTGCTCTTCCTGATCCTCCCGCTGAAAATCAAGTGGCTGGCCTGGGCCTCGTTCGGCTTTTTGCTCCTCACTTTCTTCAGCGGCTCGATCACGCTGCAGGCGGCTATCGCGGCCTCGTTCGTCAATTACGCCCTCTTTTTTGGTCGCGATCTCTGGCAACTGGCCCGGCATCGCAAACAGGTCACGTCCCGCCGCCGGAGATTCGAGGAAGCCGCTGCGACGGCGGACGACCCGCTCCACCGATGCGCCGTTTGCCAACGCACCGACGAATCCGATCCGGATCTGGAGTTCCGCGTGTCGTCGGACGACGAAGAATACTGCGTCGATCATTTGCCCTTGAAAGCGTAAGACTCCGGGGAGCACACGCGTCTCGCGTGTCGGGTTCGGCGTCCCGCCGAATCCTCCAGGCGGATACCATCCGCCCAAGCTGCCCGGCGAGACGCCGGCCAGCACCCGCGAGACGCGTGTGCTCCCCATTTCCTGATGGTCGCTTGAGGCGTCACGGGATAGCGTGCTTCGCCTATGTCAGGTCTCGTTATCCGTCCCCGCGCCCGCATCTTTTCCGGGCACGACTGGGTTTACGCTTCGGAGATTCTCAAAAGCTGGGGCCAGCCGATCGATGGCGAGGTGGTGCAACTGAAGGACGGCCGCGACCGCCTGCTCGGCAGCGCCATTTACAATTCCCGGTCGCAGATCGTCGCCCGGCGTTTCTCGCGCCAGCGGCAGTTTCTCGATCCCGATTTCTTCGAACGCCGGATCGGACAAGCCGCCGAGTATCGCGAGCGCCGCGGAATCGCCCGCGACGCCCGCCGGCTGGTCTGGAGCGAAAGCGACGGATTGCCCGGGCTCGTGATCGATCGTTACGGCCCCGCGCTGGTCGTGCAAACCCTCACCCTGGCGATGGACCGGCGCCTCGAAACCATCGTGGAGGTGCTGCAAAAGCTTTTCTCTCCCGAATGGATCGTCCTGCGCAATGACGCGCCGGTGCGAAAGGCGGAGGGCCTGGACCTGGAGACGCGCGTGGGGCACGGGCCGGCGATCGATCCGCTCATGGTGCCGGTCACGATTGCCGGACTGAAGTTCGAGGTGGACCTGCTCGCCGGGCAAAAGACGGGCTTTTATCTCGACCAGGCCGAGAATTATCTGGCGGTTGCCGCCTTCGCGCGTGGTCGGAGCGTGCTGGATTGCTTCGCCAATCAGGGCGCCTTCGCGCTGGCCTGCGCGCGGGCAGGAGCCGCCAGCGTGAAAGCTCTCGATGTGAGCGCCGATGCGGTCGGCGCCATCCGGCAAAATGCGCGGCGCAACGCGGTGGAAGTCGAAGCCGAGGAAGTGAACGTCTTCGATTATCTGAAATCGGCGCAGGCCCGGGGCGAAACCTATGACCTGATCGTGCTCGATCCGCCCTCCTTCACCCGGTCGAAAGACAAGGTGCGCGACGCCATGCGAGGCTACAAGGAAATCCACCTGCGCGCCCTCCAGATGCTGTCGCGCGACGGGATCCTGGCCACCTTTTCCTGCTCACATCACATTTCCACCGCCGCTTTTCAGGACATGATCGTCGAGGCCACGATCGATGCGAAACGTTCCGTCCGGCAGCTTGCCACCCTCGGCGCCGCGCTCGATCACCCTATTCTCCCGAATCTGCCGGAGACGGAGTATCTGAAGGGATTTATCTTCGAGTCCGCTCCGGGACGCTGAGGCCACGGCCAGCCGGAGAAGCCCGGACGATTTGAGGCAATGGCCACGACCTCTCGCGAAATTACCCGCACGGAATTGAAGACCTGGCTCGCCGAGCAGCGCGAGTTTGTGTTGATCGACGTGTCGCTGGCGGAGGATTACGCGGCCGAGCATCTCCCGGAGGCGCTCAATGCCGCCGTTTACGAAGTGACCTTTCTACAGCAGGTGGGAGCGCTCGAGCCGCTGAAAGGCAGTCTGGTCGGGCGCGTGCTGGGCGGGAGCGATGTCAACGTGATGGAGCCGGTCGTCGTCTATGGCTCGAGCGAGAAATCCCAAGCTTCCCTCACCGCCGCCCAGAAACTGACCGCCGCGGGGTTCAGCCAGGTGTTCGACTTCCGGGGAGGATTGACCGAGTGGAAAGCCGCCGGTTTCCCGATCGAGGGCAAAGGCGAGACCGCCTCCGGGACGTCCGCAGTGGCCGACGGCGCCCACCATCTCGATCTCGAAGCCAGCGAGTTCGAATGGACGGGGCGCAGCCTCGGGGGCAAGCACTCAGGCACTTTGGAGATTTCCTCCGGGGAGGTGGTGGTCGAAAACGGCGAACTGGTGGGCGGGCGGATCGTGCTCGATATGACTTCGATCGAGAATCGGGACATTGACGATTCCGAGCTCCGCCAAACGCTGCACGCCCATCTTGCGTCCGACGATTTTTTCGACGCCGCCCGGTATCCCGAAGCCATTTTCGAGATCGAAGGTTCGGAAAAGATCGCCGACGTTTCCGCGGGCAGCCCGAATCTGCGGGTGCGCGGCCGCCTGACGCTCAAGGGCGTCGCTCAGACCCTCGAATTCCCCGCCGTGGCGGGCGTCGGAGCGGAGGGCGCGCTTATTGCCCGCGCTCATTTCGACATCGATCGCACCCGCTGGAACGTGATCTATGGCTCCGGCAAATTCTACGAAAAGCTCGGCCAGCACTTGGTGCAGGACCTGATCACCATCGATCTGAAAATGGTGACCGCGTAAGCGAACTGGCGCCTCCAGCTACAAATATCGGACCACCAGCCGCGCAAACCTCAGCGAGTCCCGGACCGGGCGGATCTTGCTCGTCTCGTCCGCATACACCGTCGAAACCGGCACCGAGGAAATCCGATGACCGCTCCTTGCCGCGATAAAAAGCATCTCAGTTTCATATTCGTAGGCGTTCGACGGACAAAAGAGAAAAGGCACTATATCGACGTGTAAAAGCCGAAACCCGCACTGGCTGTCGGGAATCGGCTGCCGACAGATTCGGCTGATCACTCGCGACATGGCGCGATTGGTCAGGCGACGGAGCGGCGGCATCCCGGAGGTATCCTCCATGCGGCTGCCCAGAATCATTTGGGCATCTGTCTGGCTGGCCTCGGCGAGGAAACGCGGAATCTCCTCCGGCAGATGCTGCCCATCGGCATCGAGCATCATGATGTGGGTGAAATTGCGCTTCACCAGATCCCGAAACCCCGTCTTGATCGCCGCGCCCTTGCCCTGATTTCGCGCGTGCCGCAACACGCGAGCACCCGCCGCCTCGGCCCGGTCCGCCGTTTCATCGCCCGAACCGTCATCGATCACCAGCACCTCGCCGACATAAGGCAGAGTGCGCCGCACGACCTGCGCGATGTGCCGCCTTTCGAGGTAGGCGGGGATCAGAGCCGCCACCGCTGAAGTGGAGAGGGCCGTGGCCGGAGAATGAGAGCTTGACGGGTCCAACGCCGGAGAATTCCAGAATCTGCCGCAGGCCCGCAAGTCCTCAGCGCAGGGATACGCGCTGCGAATCCCGTTGGCCTTCCCATAGCGCATGCTTCCAGCTTGCCGTCGTTCCTCAAATTTAGAGCCGGAGGCTCCGGGTTTTGATGGCAAGCAAGATGCTCGCGCTCCGGGTCCCAACCAGTCCTCCGGCCATATGGCCATATTGAAGAGGGCAGTCGGTTATCAAGGTGTGTTTCGGGGAAGAATCGACGCCTGGGCATGACCCTTAACGCGGCACCGGATGATAATCGGCCGCGTGATACGAGCTGCGCACCAGCGGCCCGGATGATACGTGATCGAACCCCTTCGCCCGCGCCATCTCGCCGTAGCGTTTGAACTGATCCGGGTGAATGTATTCCACCACCGGCAAATGTTCCGGCGACGGACGCAGATACTGGCCGATGGTCAAAACCTGGCAGCCGATTTCACGCAGGTCGTCCATCGCCCGCGCGACTTCATCTTCCCGCTCGCCGAGCCCGAGCATGATGCCGCTTTTCGTCACCAGTGGGGGCGACATCGCTTTGGCGCGACGCAGAAATTCGAGCGAGAGCCGGTATTTCGCCCGCGACCGCACCAGCGGAGTGAGCCGCTCGACTGTTTCGATATTATGATTGAAGACCTCGGGCGCGGCCTCGATCACCGTGCGCAGCGATCTCTCGTTGCCCTTGAAATCCGGCACCAGCACCTCGATTACGATCCCGGGTTGCAGAGCGCGCACCGCCTCGATGGTCCGCGCAAAATGCTCCGCGCCGCCGTCTTTCAGATCGTCCCGCGCCACCGCCGTGATCACCACATGTTTCAGCCCCATCCGCCGCACCGCTTCCGCCACCCGCCGCGGCTCATCCTTTTCGAGAGCGAATGGCCGGGCTGTGGTCACCGCGCAGAATCCGCAGGCGCGGGTGCAGCGTTCGCCCGCGATCATGAAAGTGGCGGTGCCCTGGCTCCAGCATTCCCAGCGGTTCGGGCACTGCGCTTCCTCGCAGACGGTGTGCAGTTTCAGGTCGGAGATGAGCGCCTTGGTCGAGAAAAACTTCGGGTGGGAGGGGAGCCGGACTTTGATCCAGTCCGGTTTCCGCGCCTGATGCAGCTCGGGATCGATCTTCACACACGACATGGGGGTAGCGTAGGGGATTCGCTCCCGATTGCAACGCCGGGGGAAGAATCACGCGGAGGCGCGGAGAACGCGGAGGAGGGGAGGGGAGGATACTCTTGCTCTTTCTCATAATCTTAATCCTCTCTGCGAGGATCTCATCCCCGCCTTCTGGCGGCGGCTTCCGCGGCGCCAGAAGGCTGCTGCCGGGCTCCAGCGCCTTTTCGTTGCTCCCCGCCTGAAATTCGCTTTACTGCCCCGGCGTGCCTCTCCTCCTTTTCCTCATCGCGCTTTTGCTCTGCCTCCCCGTTTCTCTCCGGGCGGGCGACGATGCGCCGCGTATCGAAAAGCCGGACGGTTCGCTGCTCGATCTCGATCTCGATCGGGCCATCGCGCTCGCCCTCGCGAAAAATTTCCAGATCGAAGCCGCCAGCTATTTGCCGGATATCGCCCGGCAACGGCAACGCGCCGCTTCCGGTGATTTCGATCCCGGAATCGAGGCGAATTATAACCGCTCCGAGGATACCAACCGCGCCATCACCAGCACCATCGATCGCGCGCGACCCCTCTCGCTCGTGACCCAGCGCGACGGCGGCAGTATCGGCCTCGGCGGCCTGCTCCCCTGGGGCACTAGCTATAATCTCGGCCTCGGCTACGACACGATCCGCCGCACCGATGGCGGGCTGGGGAATACCTTCACCGCCGGTCCGGAAGTCTCGATCAATCAACCGCTGCTGCGCGGTTTCGGCTTCGATGCCAACCTGGCCGGGATCCGCCTCGCGCGCACCAGCCGCGTCATCTCTCAGTGGCAGCTTCGGCAGACGGTGATCGATGTGGTCACGAACGTGATCTTTTTCTATCACGAACTCCGTTTCACCCTGGAAAACCTGGCCGTGGCCCGTCGCTCCATGGCGCTGGCCCAGCAGCTCCTCGAGGACAATAATCGCCGGGCCGAGATCGGCGTGATGTCGCCGCTCGATATCACCACCGCGCGCGCGCAGGTGGCGCAGCGGCGGGACGCGGTGCTGCGGGCGGAGCGCGATATGCTCGATAATGCCAACTTTCTCAAGCACCAGATCACGGACGACATCGAGAGGGTGCTCGATCTCCGAATCTCGGTGAGCGAGCCCGCCCTCTCGCTGAACTATGAAGTCGAAGTGCCCCCCAGCATCGCCACCGCTTTTGATCTTCGCCCGGATTATCAGAACGCGCTCCTCGATCTGCGCCGCCGCGGCATCAGCCTGGCCTTCACCCGCGACCAGGCGTTGCCGCGGCTGGACCTGACCGGTTCGCTGCAACTCCTCGGGGTGGGCGGAAATTTATCCTCCAGCGTGGACCGCGCGGCGGCCCGCGACCAGACCTCGTGGTCGGCCGGGATCGTCGCCCGCCTTCCGTTTCCCAACCGCACGGGGCTCGGCAATTTGCGGGCCGAGAAACTGGAGCGCACCCAGGCGCTGATCAATCTCAAGGCACTCGAGCAGGATATCGTTATCTCGGTCGATAACGCCGCCGGCCGGATCAAGACCACCCGTCAGCGGGTGCTCGCCTCACGGGAAGCGCGCCGCCTCGCCTACGAGAGTGTCGATGCCGGTAACGAACGCCTGAAGGCCGGCACCGGCACGACCTACGAACTGCTCCAACTTCAGGAGGATCTGGCCATGGCGGAAGTGTCCGAGATTCGCTCAGAGGCCGATTTTTATCGGGCCATCGCCGAGTATGAGCGCCAGACCGGGCAGACGTTGCAACGGCACGGCATCGTCATCGACCCCGATTAGCGCCGCTCAAGCCGCCGGGGGAGCGGCGTGTTTCGGCTCGCGCGGCAGAGGCCGGGGCGGCTTCG
>JBGTNO010000323.1:0-1748 GCA_041743065.1 Chthoniobacterales bacterium | reverse complement strand
GTCGCATGGCGAGGTGATGGCGATGTCCCGGCGCCAGCGGATCATCCGTGTCGTGTCTGGCGGGCTGGCCTTGCTGGTGGCGTTGGTCGTGGGGGCTCTGGCGCTGGAGGTGCGGCTGGGGCGCGCGGAGTGGGAGCGGGTGCGGGCGGAAATGGAGGCGCGCGGGGAGACGTTCGACTTTGCCGAGCTGGCCGGGCCGGAGGTGCCGGATGAGGAAAATTTCGCCATGACGCCCCTGCTGCGCCCGCTGCTGGAATACGATCTCGATCCGAAAACGCATCAGCCCGTGTGGCACGACGGGGATGAGGTGGAGCGGATCATGGAGTCCGTGAAACTCGAGGACGACACCACCGACAGACCGGCTTTTGGCAAATGGCAGGAGGGGCAGCCGGTCGATCTGGCGAAGTGGGCCGAATACTTTCGCCATTCGGAAAAGTTCAAAGCCCCGGCGGACGGACCACCGGCTCAGGCGATCCTCGCCGCCTTGGAAAAATTCGACCCCGAGATTGACGAAATCACCGCTGCCGCACGCCGGCCCGTGGCTCGGTTCCCGGTGCATTATCACGAATCGCTCCATGCAGCGCTTCGACACACCTCTCTCATCACGGATCTCACACAGATCCTTTCGCTGCGGGCTTCCGCGCGGCTGGCGGCGGGCGATAGCGCAGGCGCGTTGGCGGACATTTCGTTGAACCTGCGCATTGTCTGGCTCGTGCGCGATGAGCCCGTGTTGATCAGTCATCTCGTGCAAATGACTATTTTCTTTTCGACGCTGCAGCCGGTGTGGGAAGGGCTGGCGCAATCGAGTTGGGACGCCGAGCAACTTGGCCTGCTGGACGGTTCTCTACGCCACACGGACTTTCTCCAGAGTTACCAGCGCGCGATGCGTGGGGAGGCTGCGTTCGGCGTGCTGGCCTACGATGTTCTTCGGCGGGACCGGGAGCTGCTCGCCGCCATGAATCAGATGCTATGCAGTTCCGGATCCGGCATTCACCCTACGGTGATCTGGCTGCTGCCCCGCGGGGTCATTTATCGAAATCAAGCGTGGCAAATTCGGGTGGTCCTAGAGGAAGTCGTCGCGGCGGCCGATCCGGCGAGGCACCGGTTTGATGTCGGTAAGCTCACTTCGCTGGAGGCTGAGATTCAGCGATTCCGCGACCATCTGGCTCCCACGCGCGCTCTTGCGATGGTGGCGGTGCCTGTCTTTGCCAACGTCGCACTTCGTTCCGCGCAGGCGACGGCGCTGGTCGATCTCGCGCGGGGGGCGGTCGCGCTGGAGCGGTATCGCCTGGCGCATGGGAGTTATCCGCCAACGGTGGAGGCGCTGCCGACTGAGCTGCCGCATGACGTGATGTCGGGCGAGCCGCTCCATTACTCGCCCCAAGGGGATTCTTTCCTCCTCTACTCGGTCGGCTGGAACGAAACCGACGACCACGGCGAGGTCGCGCGAACGCCGGGCGGAAAATCGATGGATCGCAAGCTGGGCGACTGGGTCTGGCCGCAATCAACCAAAGAGGAAAAGACCGAGTGATAGAGCGGGAAGGACGGGCAGTTTCTCGCGCCCTATGCGGTCCTCGTGAATTTCTCTCATCCTGCTAATCCTCAGTGCCACCCTCGCGCCACGGCGAGCGTGTCGGCGAATCCCCCGAGACGTTCGTGCTTCCGGCTCGAGCCACTGCTCGTGAACGGCAGCACAGGCTTAGGATGGCGGGATTTTTTCTCGAAGCATTCCTCTTTTGCCGATGAAA
>JBGTNO010000322.1:0-6485 GCA_041743065.1 Chthoniobacterales bacterium | reverse complement strand
AGACCGCGCGGGCGCTGGCCAGTTCGTCCTGCGCTTCGAGCCGCTGCTTCACGTGCAGCGCGTTCTGGAACGGCTGTCGCGGGGGACGGTTCGCGGCCCATCCGGTATCCACCGCGATGGAGCCATGATTGTATTGAAGATACAGGCTGGACAACCCGGCGATGCTCAGCCCCGCCACCAGCGCGATCGCGCAGTAGGGTGCGACCTTGCCGGGCTGGATGCCGTTGAGCCCCACGATCTTGAAGCCATTCGCGAGAAAGGGCATGAAGGCCTCGCGGGGATCGGCGAAGAGCACGATGCCGATGAGGCCCATCAGCGCGACGGTTTCGGGACCCAATGCCTGGCTGCCCATCAGGCCGATGACGACGACGGCCGGGTTCACCATGAATTGAATGAAGAACAGGCCCGTCTCCGCCAGGATGCGACTCATCACGACTTGGATCGACGTGAAGAGGAAGGCGATCACGACCGCCAACTGCCAGTCCAGCCCGCTGGCCGTCATCAGCAGAATGAACGCGAGGGTGCAGACGATGAAGACCCGGCCTCCCCAGGTCGCCGAGGCGTCTCCGGGGCCGGGTGCGCTCCGGTCGAGGAGCGCGGCGCGCCTGAAAATCCGCGCGTAGTGGAATCTGCCGGTATAGAGCAACGTGGCCAGCAGCCCGAGGAGCGACCCCAGCACGAAGAAGGTGAGCGGCGATTCGGGCTGGCCCATATCCGGGATGGGATGGCCCGATACGGCCGCGAAGCCGAGGATGAAAAGAGCGAGCAGCGGAGAGATTCCCACCGAGAACGACACGTCCTTCGCGAGCAGGAACGCGATGCCGATGACGGAAAAGTAGATCTGGAAGTTCAGCGTCCTCCCCAGGCCCGCCGCATCGCGGAAAAGTTTCGAGGTGTCGTCGAGGAGCGGGTAGAGACCGATCTGGAGGTCGATGGGCACCAACGTGTCGAACTGGAGATTGAGGTAGTTCACGAGGTGGATCGCAAAGACGAGCCCCCCCGCGATCTGGAACCCTCTGTTCCTGAAAATCTCGCCGAACGGACTCCCTCCCGCCGCCGGCAGCAGCGCCTGCGTCATGGCGGCGATCGGGTAGGGGAGATGCTCGTGATCCGCCCATTGCCGGTGGAAGACGAGCGCCAGGCCGATGAGCCCGATCCAGAAAACCGTGATCATCGGCAGCCAATGGCTCAGCGGCGCCGACAGCGCGTCCCACGGGATGTCGGCGAGTCCGATCCGGTGGTTCGCGGTGGAGAGCCCGCTGATGAACCCCGAGACGCCCCGGCCGTCGTTCGCCCTCGGATCGACCAGCAGATCCTCCGGCACCATCTCGATGACCTTCTGCTCGCGCCAGCCGGGCTCCGAATTCGCGAAGCTGTGGGGCATCACGATCACCGGCGCGAACACGCGGAAGAACCCCGATCCCTGCAAACCGCAGACGGCGAACACCACCACCATGGCCACCGCAAGTTCCGGAGCCGAAAAGGCCCGCCTTTTCCCCAGGCGCGCCAGGAGAGGATTCACCAGCACCAGCAGCAGGATCAACCCGCCATAGACGATCGGCGGCATGAAATTGCCGATCATGAAGGTCTGCTTCAGGAACCAGTCGTTCCAGTAGGTGAAGAGGCTCAGGAGGACGACTCCCAGAAATCCCAGCCCGAGCGCTCGCGGTGTCATCGTTTCGTCACGTGGGGGAGGATGGGGATCGGGACCGGGAACCGGCCTGCAAGCCGGGTGCCAGGGGAGTGGAGACGGTGGTCGAGGCTCTTTCGGTTGGAAAGAAAAATCAGCGCCTCGATACCGTAACGTTCCGGCGAGGGAAAACGCTTTCTCGGGGGCTTCCTTCCGTCCATTTCGGAGGTTGCCAAACCCTGTTTCCGAAAGCCAGGCTGGAAGGTCGCCGGACGCTCGCCATTCAGCCCATGAAACCGCTTTCCCTTCTCCGCCTCGCCATGATCCCGCTGCTCGCGCCCCTCGCGAGCCAAGCCGAGGATACGTTCAGGATCGCGTTCGGTTCCTGTAGCAAAGCCAACCTCGCGCAGCCACTCTGGGCCGACGTTTTGGCCGACGAACCCGACGTATGGATCTGGCTCGGCGACATCGTCTATGGCGACACGCTCGACATGGATGTCCTGCGCGCGAAGTACGCCCTTCAAGAGGCCAATCCCGGCTACCGGCGCCTCTCCGCCTCGGCGGAAGTGATCGGAGTCTGGGACGATCACGACTATGGACGGAACGATGCGGGCAAGGAATATCCGAAGAAGAGGCAGAGCCAGCAGGTGCTTCTGGACTTTCTCGCGGAGCCGCGCGACAGCCCGAGGCGCACCCAGGACGGCGTCTATGCGAGCTACGACTTCGGGGAGGGCGAGCGGAAAGTGAAGGTGATCCTGCTCGATACCAGATACCACCGCGACAACCCGGGCGCGGACGCCGATATCCTGGGAGAGACGCAATGGCAGTGGCTGGAGGCCGGGCTGCGCTCCAGCGACGCGCGGGTGAATATCGTCGGCTCCAGCATCCAGGTCGTTCCCGCCGAGCATCGCTACGAGAAATGGGCGAACTTCCCCGCCGCTCGAGACCGGCTGTTGCGCATCGTGCGGGAGAGTGGCGCGAAGGGTGTGATATTCCTATCCGGCGATCGTCATCAGGCCGAAATCTCCAGGATGACGGGAGGCGACACGCCCTATCCGCTCTACGACATCACCTCCAGCGGCCTGACGCATGTCGCGCAGGGAAACACGGACGAGCCCAATCGCTTTCGGGTGGGAAAAGCCGTCGCGAAGCTGAACTTCGGGCTGATCGCGATCGACTGGAGCGCGGTCCCGGCGACGGTCTCCTTCGACATCCGCGGAGAGGGGAATGCGAAGCTGCTCGAGGAAAGGGTCGCCCTGGATTCGCTCGAATAGCGCCCGCCTCTATCTCAGGACCATCTCCTTTGGGAAACCGCTGCGCAGCTCGGCGGCGAGGGCGCGCGGATAACCGAGAGCTTCCCGGCGGTTGGACAGACTAACGGATCGCCGCCCGCACCACGCTTGCTCATCGAGAACGCTGTGGTGCGCAGCGGGCCATGTTCCCACCCCTTCGGCCGAGGCCGATAATCCGATTGGTTGTTCTTTCGTCCTCAATTTTTAGTCCCACCGATTTCCTCGTTCCAGATCGTGCGGAGATCATTGCCGAGCGCAATGGCCTCGGGCCAACTCTCGGGGAAGCAACTTAATCCGTAGCCGCTTTTCGGCCCGACTTCGGGCACGACCCACAACTCGTGGTTTGGCCGGGAACCCGCGAGCCAATGCCGGAAAGCCTGGGCGATGAATGGCCGCACGTCTTGGTATTCTTGCGAGAATATCCCGTTCCCATCGGTCACCGGCACCTGACAATGGCTCCCGTTGAACGGACGCATGTGCCACAAGGTGGAGCGTTGAAACAGCGGCACGTTCTCGAACAGACGGTCGGCGAAATCACCGGGCTCGAGGTGTTTGATGATCGCCGGATGCGAGAAATCGAAGTTCACGCGCGGCTCGACCCCGGTGCGCTCGCGGCACCCGGCGATGATCGCCGCCGTCTTCTCGGGCGTCTCGGTGCAGGTGTCGCGGTGCACCTCCAAATGAACTTCCGCGCCCTGCCGATCCGCTTCCTCCATCAGCGCGATCGTCAGCCGGATCGCCTCATCGACCGGCGTGTCGTGATCCGCCAACTGGCAATTCATCGGTCCATGGTCAATCTCGAGCCCAGCGCGGATCAGCGGCGCGAACTGCTCGACGCGCGCCGCGTCGAAGGCCGCGCCGAACCGCAGACCGTTGCGCTCTAGCGCCGCCGCGAGTCCCGGAGCATCCGCCGGGCACGTGTAGGCGTCGAAACCCGCTGCCGCCACGGCGTCAACTCGTTGATCGAGGCTCCACGGCCCGCCGTCGGAGTTCGTCTCGTTCCAGAGCGACCAGAAGTTGATCAGGACTTTGAGGGAGGGCGCGGGTCGATGCATGGAACTTGGCGCGCGGGAATCAGAATTCGTCGTAGGCGACGTGGCTGGCGGGCACCCCAAGGTCGGTGAGGACCCGCGTGCATGCTTTGATCATCATCGGCGGACCGCAGAGGTAGAACTCGACGGCTTTCGGATTTGAGTGCTCGCGGAGGTAGGAATCGAGGACGACTTGGTGGATGAATCCCGTCAGTCCGCTCCAGGCGTCCTCGGCCAGCGGCGAGGAAAGCGCGAGGTGAAACGAGAAGTTCGGATGCTCAGCGGCGAGCTTTTCGAAATAGTCCTCGTAGAAAATCTCCTGCCGCGACCGTGCGCCGTACCAGAAACTGATCTTCCGCGGCGTCCCCTCGCTCTCGAGCAAATGCGACAAATGCGCCCGCAGCGGTGCCATCCCCGCGCCGCCGCCGATATAGATCATTTCCCGCTGGGTGGGCTTGATGTGAAAGTCGCCGAATGGGCCGATGGCCGTGACGCGGTCGCCGGGCTTGAGCTGAAAGACATAGCTCGAACCCACCCCCGGCTCGCAATCCTGCCCGGGCGGCGGCGTGGCGATGCGAACGTTGAACCGCAGCGTCGTCTCGGTGCCCTGATTGCTGGCCAGCGAGTAGTTGTTGCGGCGCGGCGTCCCGGCGGGGTTGTGGACGGTGAGATCGAAAAGGTGCTGATTTTCCCACACCGAGCGGAACGGCTCCGGAATGTCGAAATCGCGGAACCGGATCTCGTCGAACGCCGGAATGTCGAGTTGCAGGTAATCCCCCGGTTTGAAGGCGACCGGCTCGCTCCCCTCGACCGGCTCGAGCACCAGTTCCTTGATGAACGTCGCGACACTGCGGTTGCTCACCACCCGGAGCTGATACGTCCGCTGCTCCCGCACCGCCGCGCCACCGGCCCGGGCGACGTTCAGGTAAAGCCGTCCGCCCCGTTCCTCGAGCGGATACGTCGCCAGCCCGCGGCAGACCGGCGCGCGAGCGGGTGAACCATCGGTGAGATTGAAGCGTCCGTTATGCTTCGGGCATTCAATAATTTTGCCTTTCACCAATCCGTCGGCCAGGTGCGTGTTGCCGTGGGTGCAAATGCCGTCCGTCGCGTAGAGCGTGCCTTCGTCGTCGCGGTAGAGCGCATAAGTCCGCCGCCCGTGGTCGAGCCGGATCACATCCGCCGGGCCCAGATCCGCCGCTGCGCACACCTCAAGCCATCCCTCGGCATCGGGCAGGGCCTCCACGGCGGTCGTCCCCTCCTCCTTGCGCAGCCGGCTCTCGGGCAACTGCCGCTTCACGTGATAGGCGGGATCTTTCACCTGCCGCAGCACCGCCGGAATGATCTCCCGCCACGCCGCCCAGAGACTCGGATACGGCGTCGGGCAATCGTCCCTCACCACCGCGTGCAGCCGCGGCAGCGCGTGGTAGGGCACGAGCGGAAACATGTGATGCTCCACGTGGTAGTTCATGTTCCAGTAAAGATATCGGTTCACCACGTTCATGGTAACGGTCCGGCAGTTCAGCCGGTGATCGAGGACGTTCTCCGCCAATCCCGCGTGCTGCGTGAGGCCGTAAACGACCATCAGCCACGAACCAAAGAGGTTCACCAACCCGATGTAGAGCAGCGGCAGGATGCTCGCCGTCGCGACCGCGAGGCCGGCGACCGCCGCGTAAATTCCCAGCGACATTCGGGCGCGAAAAAAGACCTTCGGGAACTCGCTTTCCGGAATGAACGTGCGCTCGTCGGCGGTCATCTTCCCGGCGGCGTGCAGCGCGAGGTGTTTGCAATACGCCGGGTAACCCGAAGCGTTGAAAAACGCGAGACCGAGCGCCTTCACGTCCGGCGGGCGCGGCACCGCGATCTCGGGATCGCGCCCGACGATGATCGTATCGCTGTGGTGCCGCGTGTGGCTCCACCGCCACACCGTCGATTCGCGCATCACCATGAACGACGCGATCTCGTAGAGCGCATTGTTCATCCAATCGGTCTTGAACGCCGTCCCGTGCCCCGCCTCGTGCCAGCGCGAGTCCGATGTCGATGCGTAAAGCACCGCGTAGCCCAGATAGGGCAGCACGAACCACCACGTTCCCCAGAGCGCGAACGCCGCCCCCCCGAAGCCCAGGATCAACGCGAACCACAAAACCGTATCCCGCAGCGCCGGTCCGTCCCGCCGCACGAGCAGTTCGCGCATCGTCGCGCGCGGCACCGGACATTGATACCACTCCGCTTCGGCCAGGCCGCGCTCGATGGCGCGAGAGGAATTTTCCCCCGTCAGACTGTAATCCAGCTTCGTCGGAGGCTTCGTGAGAACGGCGGTTTCGTGACTCATGGCGGTGGGGTCGGGGTCGGTTAGCGGGGGAAAGTGGAAAATTGGTAAACCGTCCGGCTGCGGCCCGGCTCGCCGGGTTCGACGATGATGGAGCCAAACTCTGGACGACTCGCGCCATTCGGGTAGCCCTGGCACTCCAGGCAAAGCCCCGCGTGCCGCCCGTAAGCCGCGCCGCCTTTGCCCGGCGCTCCGCCGCCCTCGAG
>JBGTNO010000321.1:0-4138 GCA_041743065.1 Chthoniobacterales bacterium | reverse complement strand
TCACCGCGCTCCAAGGCGCCGGCATCGCCGTGGCCCAGACCCCCGCTTCGATGGCCGAGGCATTGCTCACGGTTTACAAAAAATGAGCGGGCGCGGCATCGGTATCCTGCCGATCAAGGAGCGCGGACGTCTCGTCCGCATTCCACCCTCATGAAAGGAGCGTGGACGCCTCGTCCGCATTCCACCCTCATGATTTGAAGAAAGAAGCGGACGAGGACATCCGCGCTCCTTGTTTCCAGCCGTGAAAAAGGTTTAGGCAAAGTTGGTGCGTTTGTTAATCTAGACTCATGCCAGTCATCGCCAAAGGACTCGAAGGAATCGTCGCCAACACCACCCGCCTGAGCGATGTGCTCGGAGATAAAGGGCAGCTTATTTATGCCGGTTACGACATCAACGAGCTGGCCGGGAAGGCCACTTTCGAAGAAGTCATTTACCTGCTCTGGCACGGGCATCTGCCGAATCAAGCCGAGCTGGAAACCCTAAAAAAGCGCCTCGCCGCCGCCCGTGAGCTGCCCAAGGGGGTCGTCGATTTCCTCCATGGAACACCCCGCACGGCCAAGCCGATGGATGTCCTGCGCACGGCGGTTTCCATGCTGGGTCTTTACGATGAAGGCGTCACCGATGGCGACGAAGAGGACGAAAACCGCCGCCGCGCGCTCAGTATTTCCGCAAAAGTCGGCGTGATCGTCGCGTATTTTCATCGCATTCGAAACGGGAAGTCGCTCCCGCCCATCCGACGTGATCTCGGGGAAGCCGCGCATTTTCTCTATCTCATCAATGGCGAGGAAGCCTCCGAGGAAGCGGTCAAGACCCTGGATGTCGCCTACGTGCTGCATGCGGATCATGGGATGAACGCGTCCACCTTCAGCGCCCGCGTGACCATTGCCACGCTCAGCGATTTTTACTCCGCCATCACCTCCGCCATCGGCACGCTCAAGGGTCCGCTGCACGGCGGCGCGAACGAGGGCGTCATCAAGATGCTCGAAGAGATCGGCGACGAATCCGGCGTCGATGCCTACGTCGAAGATTGCCTGTCGCAAAAAAAGAAGATCATGGGCATCGGGCACCGCGTCTATAAAGTGCTCGATCCGCGCGCGCCCCATCTGCGCGAGATGGCGGTCAAGCTGAGCGACAAGCTCGGCGAGGCAAAGTGGATCAGGATGTCCGAGCGCATTGCGGCGCTGATGAAGGAAAAGAAGGGGCTGAATGCCAACGTCGATTTCTACTCGGCCACGGTCTATTATTCACTCGGAATTCCGACCGATCTTTTCACGCCGATCTTCGCGATCTCCCGCACCGTCGGCTGGTCCGCGCACATTCTCGAGCAGCTCTCCGACAACCGGCTTTACCGGCCGCTCAGCGAATACATCGGTCCCGAGGTCGGGAAAAAATACGTCCCGATCGGCGAGCGGTAACAGCCATTGGAATTTCCGCATCTTTCCTTCGTGCTCTTCGTGTTCTTCGTGGTTCCGTAGTCGCGGGGAACGGGGTCGTATTTGTTTTCTCGTCATTCGGCGTCATTCTTCCGACGTCAGTTCAAGCTGCTCCAGCAGCCGCCGCACGTCGCGTCTTCCAGCCAGTTCTCCCAAATGCGAGCACATCCGGCTCACGTAGGCCTGGCTTCCCCTGCGCAAACGGCGGCCAATCCATGTGAGCGTCACGCTCGTTTCTTTCTTCACCACATGGCCGATGCTCCGCTTGCGCCAGTCCCCCTTCGGCAGCGCCGCAGCATCCCCCGCAGCCGGTCTCTGGGTCTCTGAAGGCTTCGCTTCCCAGAGCCCACCCCCGCTCAAGTGCTCCCGTTCCCCCCCCGCCTCGGTCCCTTCCCAGGCGCGCTCCTTCATCCGCTTCAAATACCTCCGCCGGTCGTCCGCCCGGTCCGCATACCCAAGCTCCCCGAGAACCGTCTCCACCTCCAGCCAGGCCGGGCGCTTTCCTCCCGCCACCCCATACCATCGCAGACTGCTCCCAGACTGCTCCAGAGATAGTCCGCCAGTTTTCCCTCCTCCCCCACTCCCGCCCGCGCCGGGTTGAGATGGATGTAGTCGGACACGGTCCCGAAATGCCAGCGGTCGTCCGGGGCGATGGGCAGTGCCTTGTATCGACCCGCGAAAACAGGTCCGCTCAGCTGGTGCCGCGCGTGGAACCGGCTTCTTCCGGGTTTAGAGTGGGTGCAGCAAACGCCTTGGCGGGCATCCTGTCCTCTTCAAAACCCCATACATGCCTGTTTTGGGGGCTTTGAAGGGGACAGGATGCGGGTGGGACGCCGCTTGGCGGCGCTTGCGCGAAGCGCTGCCAGCGTAACTCCCACGAACGCGTGGTTTGCGCTATCTCTTGCCGCTGCGAGCATGCATCGGAACCCACTCTAAACCCGGAAGAACCTGGAACCGAGTGGTGTAGGGCACCTGGAACCAGTGCCTCTGACGCACGAGGTTCGGCTCGGGCGTCTCCAGAAGAAGATGGTAGTGGTTGCCATCAGCACTGCGCTGCGGCATGAACCGCCAGCCAGTGCGCTCGCACCCCTCCGCCAGAGTCTCGACCACCCGTTCCCGGTCCTCGTCGCAGCGAAAGATCGCCTCGCGGCGGTTCCCGCTGCACACCACATGGTAAGCCGCTCCTTCAAATTCAACTCGGGGCATCCTCGCCATGGCCCCCATTCTCCGTTTCCGCACGCTTCACCACGATGACAAGAAAACAAATACGACCCCTTTCCCCGCGCGTTCTTTCCAGTTTCCCGAGGCCGACTATGCGTGAATCTTTAGCCAAAGATTCAATTGATAAATCCCTTGCATGATTGCGAAAAAATGAAGTGCGACAACCATAATTGTAAGCGCTATCGCCATAACGCCAAAACCCATTGCATCGCCGAAAAGCTTAAGATATCCGCGAAAGATGAAAAATGCATCCACATACGGAATACTAATCATCAAAAGCGTCCCACCGTAAGCATATAGCATAAAAGTGAACATGGAAATAAAATCAACCTTGCCTATATTAGTTACAGCCAACACATTGAGGCCTTTTACTACAGACAGTATTGCGACGGTAAATAGCGCTGAATATATGTATGCTCGCTGCAAACTCACGATATTATGGTATGTCTTCCACGAGTTGGTCAATGGGCCCAGACGGCCAAAATAAAGCACTCGGATTAGCCCACGCTGGCTGCGCATCGAGGAATGTTTTTTGGTTTAGAATTATATCGAAAGCCGGGTATTCACCATGGCTGCCCTCTATGGTCACCTTCCTGGTCAAGCAATTGAAGATAATTTTGAAGCTATATCGTAAAAACGCCGCTCCTCGAACTAACGTATTTGCAAGGGTTTGCAGTGACATTTATCTCCGTCTTGAATCCTGACTCTGAACGAGTAATCGTTGCCAATGAAGGAGCCGGATGCGGAGAATAAGCTGTTTTCGTTTTATGAAGACTTGGCATGATCATCAAATATATAACTCCACTCTATCGTCATCGGCTGCGAGCCGCCCGGCGCCAGGACCTCCTTGGTGGCCCGCTCCCCGAAAGAAAACTTTTCCACATGTTCCTCCCGGCTCGACACCAGTTGATTATCCGCGGCCAGCACCTTCCTCTCGGCGACATAGGTCGTCCGGTCCGCACTCCAGGTCATCTTTTTGGAAACCATCCTCAAAGCCCCCCCGCCCGCCGCGCCCTCGGCCAGCACCACTTCCCCGGCGAGATCGACCCTCCCGCCCGTGAATCCGGCGTCGCCCGAATAGCTGCCGGGGGCGGGCCTTGACCTCCGGTGCGTCGTCGTCCATACGTTTTCGGACATCGTGCCGAAAGTCGCACCCCTCACCGAATTCGTTGCGAAAACCCGCCCCAGCACCTGCGCCCGGCAGGTTGATCGCAGGTTAACCGAAACAACGCTCCGCTTGTCCCGCCGGAGGTACCGGAGACGGAAGGCGGGCATGGCGCTGGGAGGTTCAGTTTGAAGTAGGCGAACTTTGCCCGGTCCACGCCGGTTGGAAGATGTGGCGCCTTTGCCGCCGCCAGTGTGAAAAGCGCGCAGCGGCGAAGCGTAACGCACTCCGCCGTCAACGGGCGTTCATCGCCGAGAAGCTTCCGGTATTTCAGAATTCGAAAATAGGTTGGCACGGCCAACGCTATTGGTTGGCGCGT
>JBGTNO010000320.1:0-2330 GCA_041743065.1 Chthoniobacterales bacterium | reverse complement strand
CTGAACACTCGTGGGTTCCCGGCTTTCTCGCTCGGGAGATAGTCGATGCGCGGCCCGATGAAGTTGAACGGGCGAATGATCGTGTAGTTGAGGCCGCGCTCGAGGCCGTAGGCGTGCAGCACGCGCTCGAGGAGCTGCTTGGCGCAGGCGTAAATCCACCGGTGATTCTTGATCGGCCCCATGATCATCGGCGACTCATCCTCGTTAAAGGGGAACGGCATCTCCGCCGGATCTTTGCCGAGGACGCTGGCGACCGTCTTGCCATAGACCTCGCAGGTCGAGAACTGCACGATCCGCTTCTGATGCTTCACGCACAGCTCGGCGATCTTGAGGTTTTCAGTGAAATTTAGGTCGAAGACATCGACCGGATTGGTGACATAAACGCTCGGGTTGGCGAGGGCGACGAGGTCGATGATCAGGTCGTTTTTTGTGACCAACTGCTCGAGGGCGTCGCTGTCCTGCCGGATGTCGTGATCGCGATACTCGAGGTGTTTGTGGCCGAGCGAATCGGCGAGCTTTTCGCTGTCGATGTCGAGGGCGGTGAGTTGGTGTTTTCCATCGCGGACGAGGCGTTCGACAAGGTTCGCGCCGATGAAGCCGCCGGCGCCGAGGAGGAGTATGTTCATCTAGGTATTGCTTTCTGAGTGAAGAAGTTCTCTAAGGCCACGGCGTGCCCCCGCACAATCCAAAACTGGAACTTTCACGCCGCGCCCATTGGACGGTGCTCGGCTGCGCGACTCTGCTCTTCGGCGTGTTCTACTTTTTCCTGGCCGGACATCTCATCCGCCAGACGCACCTCAACCGGCTCAGGTCCGACCAGCAGGCGCACATCAATCTCGCCCGCGAGAGCCGGGGCGATCTCTGGCCGCGGCACACCGACGGGGTGAATAATCCCCTCTGGTCGTGGACGGCACGGCTCGTCGCGGACCCGGATGACGAGACATTTTTCATCCGGGGAAAATGGCTGAACGTCACGATCACGGCGGCGTTTTTGGCCGTGCTCGCGGTGGCGGCCGGGCGGCTGCTCCCGCTGCTCCCGGCCTTAAATCTGATCGTGCTCGCCGGGCTGGGGGCGCTGCTGCCGCGGGCGATTTTGTTCCAGCCTGAGCCGCTCTATTACATCGCGATTTTCTGCGCCTGGGTCTGCGCGTGCGCCATCCTCGCGCGCAATCGACTGTGGCTCTACGCGCTCTTTGGCCTCGCCGTCGCCTTCGCCTACCTGGCGAAGCCGTCCAGCATGCCTTTCGTGCTGGTGTTCCTGCTGGTGACGACGGCCCGCTGCGCGTGGGCCTGGTGGAGAAAAGAGACGGACTGGCGGCCGCGGAATCATCTCGCCGGATTGCTGCTCTGCGGCCTGGTCGCGGGCGCGGTGCTCGGGCCGCGCATGGCTTACGCGCAACACGTATTCGGCGACCCTTTTCACCACCTCCACAAATACTGGACCTGGATGGATCCCGGCCCGGAGAAGCAGGCATTCCACGACCGCTACAATGCGAACATGCGCAGCCTCCCGGCGGAGGAGTGCCCCTCGCCGCGCACTTATTTTCGCGACCACACCGGAGCACAGGCGTGGGCGCGGTTCTCGGGTGGCGTGCAGGCGAAGTTCTCCAGCTTTTTCCGGCCGGAAAAGAAAATGCGTCCGCGCGATCTCTTCCGCATCGCGCCGCGCAAAGGCCATCAGCCGGAGTCGCTGCTCATCCTGCGCGGCCTGTATCTGGTGGTGCTCATGGGGCTGTGCGGCGCGCTCGTGGTGATGGCGTGGCGCCGGGGCCTTGCACCTCTTGGGACCGCTTCGGTCTTCATCGCTCTGTTCGCGCTCGGCGAGTTTCTCATCTATTTGTTCGCGACGGGATGGCATCACCCGTTTGCGGCGGGAGACCGCTTCATGCTTGCGCTGTTCCTCCCGCTGGTGGCGACGCTCGTCTTCGCGGGAGACCGGCTGCGGAGGCGGCTGGGGGCGAAGGAGGCCGAGTGGATTTATCTCGGCGCTCACGTCGTCATCGCAGGGCTGCTCGCGTTGCGGCTGCTGAGCCTCGCGGTGCATCCGGATTTCGACAGCAGGCGGAAAGACGACTTGCCCCATGTAACCAACGGGAAAAGCTGAGGGCCGCGTTACTTCCCAGGCGTCTTCACCTGCTGGTAGTCGGGGTTGTCGATGGTGTGGACGAACCAATTGCCGTAGGGGATTGTGACGGGCACTTCGCCAGCCGCGCCGTCGTATTTGAAGATCCGCAGCGTCCACTTCGGCTCGCTGCCGTCGAACTTTGCGACTTCCGTGAAATCGGGGTGGTCGAACAGGAACTGAATGCGCTTCTCCGATTTCCGCTCCT
>JBGTNO010000319.1:0-9114 GCA_041743065.1 Chthoniobacterales bacterium | reverse complement strand
GACCCCGCAGCCCAGCAGCATGGGCGAGCGGCAGCTCAACATCGCCAACGCCTTTTTCGTGCGGGAAATGTATGACCTGGCCGCGCCTGAGTACGAGAAATATCTCGGCCAGTATCTCGAACCGAAACTGCGCCCCACCGCCCTTTTCCGCCTCGGTGAATCCTACCGCAAGCTGGGCGACCGGAACGCCGCGCGCAATGCCTACAAATCTCTGCTCCTGAATTACACCGAGGGCGAGTTCATCGGCCCCGGTTCCTACCGCCTCGCCGAGATCTATATGGAGGACGAGAATTACAGCCAGGCGCTCGCCCTCTACGAACGCGCCGCCGAGAAGACCGACGATCCTTCAGTCAAAAATGCCGCTCTTTTCTACGCCGCCCGCGCTTGCGAAAAAGTGTTCCGCCGGACCGGGGCACGGGAAAAATATCAGGCCGTCATCAAAGCCGAGGGCAAGAATCCCTACCGCGACGCCGCCCGCCTCGCCCTGGCCAAGCTGCTGCTCGATTCCAAGCGAAACGAAGAGGCCATCGCTCAGTTCGAGGCGTTGAGCCAGGACGCCGAGAAGCCGGAGCTGCGCGCCGAAGCCAAAGTCCGCGCCGGTCTCATGAAGATGGATATCGGCCAGAAAAAGGAAGCCGTCACCGATCTGCGCGAGGCGCTCAAGATGCCGGCCATCGGCGAGTGGCAGGAGTCCGCGCAGCTGGGTCTCGTGCGGGTGCTGTACGAGAGCGAGGCCTATCAGGACGTGGTGGACACCACCAGGGAGATGCTGCCCGGCGCCCAGGAAAAAGCCCGCGCCGAGCTGCTCATGATGGCCGGGAATTCCCATCGCCGTCTCGATCAGTTCGAGGAAGCCGGGAAAATATTCGGGCAGGTCGTGGAAGAGTTTCCCAAATCGGAATATGCGGATGAGGCCCGCTACAGCCGCCTGATCAGCCTCTACAATGCCCAGGACCAGAATCTTGATGCGGCCATCGATGAATTCATCGGTGGCAATCCGCCCGATGAGAAAAAGGCGCAGGCTCGGTTGCTGAAAGCCGAGGCTCTTTTCCGCGATCAGAAATACGCCGAAGCCGCTCCCGCCTACGAAGCGATCGACCGCGAAAGCCTGCCGGAGAAGATGCGGCCCGACGCGCTCTTCAAGCTTGGATGGTCGCTTTTCGAGGCCGGCCAAAGCGAGCCGGCGGCCGCGACCTTCGCCACCTTCATGGAGAAGTATCCGCGCGATGCGCTCGCCTCGACCGCGCTGGCCCGGATGGCCATCGCCCGCCAGCGCTCCGGCGATTTTCCGGGCGCGCTGAAGGATTTCAACCAACTCCTCGAGGAGTATCCCAAAGCGAAAGAGCGCGAGCTGGCCCTGCAGCAGATGGCGCTCATCCTCGGCCAGCGCAAGGAAAACGCGCTGATGGCCGAGACGTTCCAGAAGCTGCTGAAGGAGTTTCCCGAGACCGCCGCCGCCGCTCAGGCCAACTTCTGGATCGGCTGGTCGGCCTTTGAAGACAAAGCCTACACCGAGGCGATCGAGCCGCTGAGCAAGGCGAGCGAACAGGGCCAGGAAGAGTTCTTCGAGCGGGCCATGCTGCGGGTCATCTTAGCCAACTTTTACCTTGAGCGGCGCGACGCCGTGGCGGAAGCGGTGGATAAATTCGTCGCCGAGGAGACCAACGCCAAAGTCCCCACCGAGGTGCTGCGCTGGCTGGGCGAGCGATTTTCCGAAGCGGCAGAGTTCGAGCCGGCCGCCAAATATCTGACCCTGCTCACCGGACGTGAGAGCGAGCGGCAGACGGAGGATTGGCTTCGGCTGGCGCGCGCCCGCTTCGAGTTGAAAGATTACTCCGCCGCCCAGGAAGCGATCGCGCCGTATCTGGCCGCGGCGGCTCAGCCCTCCGAGCAGGCCACCGGATTGCTCCTGCGCGGCCGCATCGAGCTGGCCGAGAAAAATTACCCCGCAGCCCAAGAGTCGATCAATCAAGCGCTCGAGCGACAGCCCGAAGGCCGTCTCAATGCCGAGGGCCGCATGCTCACCGGCGATCTGGCCATGGCGCAGGGCGACACTTCCGAAGCGGCCAAAATTTATCTAAGCTTGTCCGTGGTTTTCGATGACGACAAGATGACACCGCTGGCCATGGAGAAAGCCTATAAAGCCTACCAACAGCTCGGCGACGAGGAGGCTTCCCGGAAAACGCTCAACAGTTTGCAGACCCGCTTCCCGGAGTATTCGCAAAAAAACGGTCTCTTGAACTGACCAGGAGCGCGGACGTCCCGTCCGCTTCCACCCCTCTGATTAGATTTAACGAAGCGGACGGACCGTCCGCGCTCCTTGAGAAATTGCGCGTCTTCCCCGCCATGCTATAGTTTCCCTCTCCGCCTCGCGGAGCTTCGCTTTTTCCATGCAAACCGCTCTCAGCGTCCTCCGTTTCGTCTTCGTCGTTCTCGAAGTCCTCGTCATCTTCAACCTGCTCATCATCGTGCATGAGTGGGGCCATTTTCTTGCCGCCCGCTGGCGCGGGCTGGTCGTCGATCGTTTCGGCATCTGGTTCGGCAAACCGCTCTGGAAAAAGACGGTCAACGGCGTGCAGTATAGCCTCGGCTCGATTCCCGCGGGCGGTTTCGTGTCGCTGCCCCAGATGGCGCCGATGGAGGCCGTCGAAGGCAAAGTCGAGGGCGAGCACCAAAACCTGCCGCCGATCAAGGTGATCGATAAAATCATCGTCGCGCTGGCCGGGCCGGTTTTTTCGCTGGGGCTGGCTTTCGTTTTCGCCACGCTGGTCTTCTTCATCGGACGCCCGACGACCGAGGGCGAAACCACCACCACCATCGGCCTACTCACTGACGACTCGCCCGCGCTGGCGGCCGGTCTGCGGCCCGGCGACAAGGTGCTGAAGGTGGACGGCCAGCCGGTCGATCGTTTTGGCGGCATGGGCGACAGCATCAGCTGGCGCGTCATCCGCAGCGAAGGCGAGACCATTCCCTTCGAGGTCGAGCGCGACGGAAAGGTGATGCATTTCGACACGGGTTATGTGAAAGAAGCGAAGACCTCGCGCTGGGGTCGCGCTCCTTTGCGGCAGGTCCTCATCGGGCCGAAGATCACCCCCTTGGTCGAGCTGGTGCAGCCGGGCAGCCCAGCGGAGCGGGCCGGCATTCAGCCCGGCGACATCATCAGCGCCGTCAACGGCGAGCGCATCTACAATCCCGTCGTGCTGAGCGAAGCCATCGAGGCCCATCCGAAGGATCCCGTCCGCCTCGTCATCACCCGCGCCGGGCGGGAAATCCCCCTGACCCTCCAGCCGAAAAAAAGCATGGATCAAGGCGAGGAGCGCTACCTCATCGGCGTGCAATGGGATCCGGGCGAGATCGTGCTCATGCATCCCAGCCCCGTCGAGCAGGTCGCCAGCAGCGTCCAGACCATGGGCAACATGGTCAGCGCCCTCTTCTCGCCGAAATCGGATGTGAAGGCCCAGCATTTCAGCGGCCCCGTCGGCATTATGAACCTGTATTACCGCATGTTCCAGAGCCCCGAGGGCTGGCGGCTGGCCCTGTGGTTCTCCGTCTTTTTCAACGTCAACCTCGCCATTTTGAATATGCTGCCGATCCCCGTGCTCGATGGCGGGCACATCCTGCTCGCCCTCATCGAAGGCGTCCGGCGCAAACCAATCCCAGTGAAAATTCTCGAAGTCATCCAGACCGGCTGCGCTCTCTTCATCATGGGCTACATGCTCTACGTGACCTTCTTCGACGTGCAGGATGTCTTCCCCGGGAAACGCGCCAAATCTCCGGCGACCGAAGCGGCGGAGTAAAAACGGGTCTGGTTGAAAGTGGGTCCGCCCGCCGCCCACCCCTGAAGCGCTCGCTTTCATCTCCTCTCCCCAATAACATCATCGTCCTTCCCGAATTCCGTCCGTAGCGCGAGCTTCCAGCTTGCCATCCCAACCCCGGAGCCTCCGGCTCTAAATTTGAGGAACGACGGCCAGCTGGAAGCTTACGCTACGGGCGGCAAACGGAATCTGAACCCCAACATGTTACCAGGCGCAACTTCACAACTTCGTTGTTCGAATGCGGGAGAAAAGATGAAAGCGAAGCGCTTTGGAGAGGTGTCGGACCATTCAGTGCCAAGTAAGGGCGCTGCGCCGCCCGCGCCCTATTTGTTCGCCGTGATCCGCCAGAGCGTGTTGTTGCCGTCCTCGCTCAGCAGCAGCGCCCCGTCCTTCATCACCGTCAGCCCCACCGGGCGGCCCCACACATCCCCTTTCGGCGTCACAAATCCCGTCAGGAAATCCTCATATCCGCCTACCGCCTTCCCGTCTTTCATCGGCACGCGGATCACTTTGTAGCCTGTCGGCACCGTGCGGTTCCAAGACCCGTGAAAGGCCGCGAAGATATCCCCGCGATACTTCTCCGGAAACATCTCGCCGGCATAAAAGAGCAGGTTCAGCGACGCCGAGTGCGCCTGCACCAGCACGTCGGGCACGATCGCTTTCGCCGCCATCTCAGGGCGCGGGTTTTTCTTGTGCCGCGGATCGGGATGGTCCCCCAGATAGGACCACGGCCAGCCGTAGAAGCCGCCCTCCCGCACGCGGGTGATGTAGTCCGGCACCAGATCGTCGCCCAGACCGTCGCGTTCGTTCACCGACGTCCAGAGCTCGCCCGTCGCCGGATTCACCGCGATCCCGACCGGATTTCGAATCCCCTCCGCGTAGAGCTTTTTATCCGACCCGTCCGGATTCATCACGTAAATGCAGGCTCGTTTCCGCTCAATCGCCTCGTTTTTTTCATCGACATTCGACTTCGAGCCGACCGACACGAAGAGCCGCTTTCCGTCGCTCGAAAACGCCAGGTCGCGCGTCCAGTGCCCGCCCCCTGTGAGATGACCGCCGCCCGGGAGATCGGTGATCGGCTCCGGCTTCCCCTTCGTCTTTAGGTCGCCCACCGCGTAAGGCACCCGCACCACCCCGTCTGTGTTGCCGATGTAGAGCCACTCCGGCTTCTCCGCCGAGGGGTAAAAGGCGAGCCCGAAAGGCTGATTCAACCCGCCCAGAAATTCGCTCCGCGTCTCCGGCTTTCCGTCGCCATCCGCGTCGCGCAGGACGAGGATCTTGTTTGCCTTGCCCTCCGTGATGAGGATATCGCCATTCGCCGCCGTCAGCAGATAGCGCGGATTCTTGAACCCCTCCGCGTAGAGCGAAACGGTGAACCCCTCCGGCACCCGCGGCAGCGCTCCCTCCGGCCGCGGCACCACTTTCGGCCGATTGACGTCGGATTTCGTGGCATACACCTCCGGCAAGTCCGCCACCGAGATCTGATAATGCCGCCCCGGCTGAGCCGTCATCCAGTCGCCCGCCGGATCGCCTTTTCCCTTCTCCGCCGCACCAGCCGGAAAGACGAGACCGACACTAACGAGGGAGGCGAGAGAGAAACGTAACATTTCCCCAAGTGAGCCGATAAATCCCAGGGTGGCAAGCGGCGAAAATGATCGTCCGCCCCGTGTCTCGGTAATTCCAGATGAGTGCGGGGAGAGGCAGCCCCCTTCCCAAGCACCGCCGCCGACCCGTGCTGACTTTTTCGCGCGCTCCACTCTTGCCGGAAGGCGGGCAGGGTGAGAACCTGCGCGATATGTCGAAAAAGCTAACGTTGGGGCACTCGCCGGATCCGGACGATGCCTTCATGTTTTACGCCCTGGCGGAGCACAAGATCGACACGCACGGCTACGAGTTCGAACACATCCTGCAGGATATTCAGACGCTGAACGAACGCGCCACCCGCGACGAACTGGACATCACCGCCGTCTCCATCCACGCCTGCGCCTACCTGCTCGATAAATACGCGCTGCTCCCCTGCGGTGCAAGCATGGGCGACGGCTACGGCCCGCTCGTAGTGGTGCCACAAGGCAAAGGCATTGGCAATCTGACCGATGATCACACCATCAAACGTTTCCTGGCCGGCAAGCGCATCGCCGTTCCCGGAAAAATGACGAGCGCTTATCTCTCCCTCCGGCTTTATCTCGGCGATTTCGACGACGTGGTCGTTCCCTTCGACGAGATCTTCGACGCCGTGCGCGAGGGCCGCGCCGACGCCGGTCTCATCATTCACGAAGGTCAGCTCACCTACGGGCGCGACGGTTTCGAAAAGGTAACCGACCTTGGCGCATGGTGGAAAAACAACACCGGTCTCCCGCTCCCGCTTGGAGGCAATGTGATCAGCCGGCGCTTCCCCGTTGAGGAGCAGAAAACCATCAACGCCATCCTGCGCGAGAGCATCCGCTACGGCCTCGAAAATCGGAAAATCGCCGTCGAACATTCCATGGCGCACGCCCGGGGCCTTGATACCGCCCTGGCCGATGATTTCATTGGCATGTATGTCAACGATCTCACCCTCGACTACGGCGAGCGCGGGCGAGAGGCCGTCCACCGATTCCTCGCCGCCGCCAGCGAAGCCGGCCTCATCCCCGCCCCGGTTGGTCTGACCTTTGTCGAAAGCTAGCCTTTCTTTTCTCTGCTCCGTGCCTCCGCGTCTCCGTGGTTAATTTTCCCCGCCGATGCCCGCCCAGAACATCCGCATCGTTGGCGCCCGGCAGCACAACCTGAAGAATCTCAGCCTCGAGATTCCGCGCGAAAAACTGGTCGTGATGACCGGCCTGAGCGGCTCGGGCAAATCCTCGCTCGCCTTCGACACGCTCTTCGCGGAGGGCCAGCGCAAATACGTCGAGAGCCTCTCGGCTTACGCCCGGCAGTTTCTCGATCAGCTTCAGAAACCGGACGTCGATTACATCGAGGGCCTCTCGCCCGCCATCGCCATCGAGCAGCGCATTTCGTCGGGCAATCCGCGCTCGACCATCGCCACCACCACCGAGATTTACGATTATCTGCGGCTCCTCTTTTCCTCCGTCGGCCAGCCGCACGATCCGAACACGGGGGCGCCGATCTTCCGGCAGTCGCCCACTCAGATCGTCGATGCCATCGAAGCGCTCTCGGAGGAGTCGAAAATCGTCCTGCTCGCCCCGCTCGTCACTGCCCAGAAAGGCGAATACCGCGATGTGCTGGAAAAGGTGAAGCGCGAAGGCTTCGTCCGCGTGCGCGTCGATGGCGAAATCCTCGAAATCGGCGGCCAGGATTCCATCAAGCTGCAAAAAGACCAGAAACACTCGATCGAAGCGGTGGTGGACCGGCTGGTCATTCGCGAGGGCGTGCGGACGCGGCTGGCGGATTCAGTCGATACCGCGTTGAAATGGGGCGAGGGCCGGCTGCTGGTGCTCCAGCAGCCGGACGGCGAGTCTAAGTGGCGGCAGATCCCCTACTCGACCGGATACACCAATCCCGCGACCGGTTTCAGCGTGCCGAAGTTCACTCCGAAACATTTTTCCTTCAACAGCCACCTCGGTGCCTGCCCGGCTTGTCACGGCCTCGGCACCGAACTGGTTTGCGATCCGGGATTGATGATTCCCGACGGCAAAAAGACGCTGGCCGAAGGCGCGGTCGTGCCTTGGACCAAGGGGCAGAAACGGATGCAGGTCTATTACCAAGGCGTGCTCGAATCGCTCGCCGAGGCGTTCGCCGCCCCGATGGACAAACCGTGGGCCGAGCTGCCGGAGACATTTCACGACGCCCTCCTGCACGGCACCGGTGCTGAAGAAGTCGATCTCGTCTGGGGCGGCGCGACGCGTAAAACCCGCGTTAAAAAACCGTTCGAAGGCCTGATTCCACAGCTCGAGCGCATGCTGGAGACGACCGAGAGCGAGTTCACGCGCCAGCGCATCCGCGGCTTCATGAGCCGGCGACCCTGCGCCGGTTGCGAGGGCGCCCGGCTGAAGCCGGAAACTCTGGCGGTCACGGTCACCGGCCCGGAAGGGCGCGAGATAAACATCCGCGAAATCTGCGAAATGTCGGTCGAGGACGCCTTCGCGTTTCTGAAGGACATGACCTTGACGCCGTCGCAGCGAAAGATCGTCAGCGAAGTCATGCGCGAGGTGGTGGCGCGGCTCAGCTTTCTGGTCGAAGTCGGGCTCAGCTACCTCAATCTCAACCGCGAGAGCGGCACCCTCTCCGGCGGCGAGGCGCAACGCATCCGCCTCGCCACCCAGATCGGCGCGGGCCTCGCGGGCGTGCTCTACGTGCTCGATGAACCGAGCATCGGCCTGCACCAGCGCGACAATGATCGCCTCATCGAAACCCTGCGCCGCCTGCGCGATCTAGGTAATTCCGTCATCGTGGTCGAGCACGACGAAGACACCATTCGCGCCGCCGATCACGTGATCGATCTCGGTCCCGGCGCGGGCGTGCGGGGCGGACGACTCGTCGCGCAGGGCCAGATCGAGGACATTCTCGCCGCGCCGGAATCGCTCACCGGCGCCTATCTTTCCGGGGCCTCGAAGATCCCGGTGCCGCGCAAACGCAAGGCACCGCGCACGGACGAACCGCTCCCGCTGACCGGCGACCTCGATCAGGAATCGGGCTGGCTGGTCGTGTCCGGCGCGACCGAGAATAATCTGCGGAACGTCGATGCCGCCTTCCCGCTCGGTTGTTTTACATGTGTAACCGGTGTGTCGGGCAGCGGAAAATCGACGCTCGTCGATGACGTGCTTCGGCGCGTGCTGTTTCGCTTTTTCTACCGCTCGAAAGACCGGCCCGGCGCGCATCGCGACGTGCTCGGGCTCGATCAGGTGGATAAGGCCATCGTGATCGACCAGAGCCCGATCGGCCGCACGCCGCGCTCGAATCCGGTCACTTACTGCGGCGCTTTCGGACCGATCCGCACGCTCTTCAGTCAGCTGCCGTCGTCGCGGATTCGCGGCTACGACGCCGGGCGGTTCAGCTTCAATGTGAAGGGCGGGCGTTGCGAAGCCTGCGCCGGCGATGGCTCGAAAAAAATCGAGATGCATTTCCTGGCCGACGTTTATGTCGAGTGCGAGGTCTGCCGCGGCCGGCGCTACAACCGCGAGACGCTGGAGATCACCTACAAGGGCAAGAACGTCGCCGACATTCTCGACATGACGGTGGACGAAGCGGCCCGCTTTTTCCGAAACGTGCCGACCATTTCCGACAAACTGCTCGCGCTGGAAGATGTGGGGCTCGGCTACGTGCGGCTCGGGCAGGCGGCCACCACGCTGTCCGGCGGCGAGGC
>JBGTNO010000318.1:0-4265 GCA_041743065.1 Chthoniobacterales bacterium | reverse complement strand
GCCGTATCGTCGCCAAAAACGGGGCCAAGATGTTGCGCTATAAACGCGACCTGCTTTCCGGGGAGGAGATGGCGCCGCTGCGGGAGGCGGTCGAGGGACTGGAAGCCGCCTGCCGCCAGCGGGATCGCGGGCGGGTCGCCGCCGCGCTCAAGACGGTGGAGGAGCGTTTCCAGAAAACGTTTCCGCCGCGAGCGGGCGCCGCCTGGCGCGAGAATGTGGAGGTGTTGGTGGTGGCGATCGTGATCGCGGTGGCGGTGCGGAGTTATTTCTTGCAGCCGTTCACGATTCCGACCGGCTCGATGCAGCCGACGCTGAACGGCATCCTGGCGTTTCCGACGAAGGAAGAGCCGCCCAATCCGCTCGCGCGGGTGGCGCAGTTTGCCTGGCTGGGACGCGCGTGGATCGACGTGGTGAGTGAGGAGGACGATCGCATCGTCGGGGTGCGGGAGGAAAAGTTTCTGCGCTTCTTCACCTTCACCCGCATCCAGTGCGAGAAGCAGAGCTTTCGCGCCTATGGCCCGCCGCGGGTGATCGCTCCGAAGTTCGACCTGCGACCGGGCCGGCCGCTGGCCAAGGGGGAAATCGTCGCGCGCGGCTATCTGGATACGGGCGACCACGTTTTCGTGGATAAGCTGAGCTATCACTTTGTGGGACCGCATCGCGGCGACGTCTTCGTTTTCAAGACGACCGGGATCAGCCGCATCGAGCGCACCTTTGGACCGAACGAAGGTTCGCAGTATTACATCAAGCGGCTCGCGGGCATGCCGGAGGACCGGTTGCGGATCGATCCGCCGCGGCTCTTCCTCAATGGTCGGCCTGCCGCGGAGGCGGGCTTCCAGCGGGTCGGAGGCGCGGTGGACGGTTATGAGGGCTACTCGAACGGGCCGCCCAGTTTCCAATTTTTGACCAGCCCGCTCAGCCCCTTCACCGTGCCGGAGCGATCCTACTTCGCGCTGGGCGACAACAGCTACTCCAGCCTCGACAGCCGCGACTGGGGCACCGTGCCGGAGCGCAATCTGGTGGGGCGGGGCCTGTTGGTTTACTGGCCCTTCACCCGCCACTGGGGCCTGATCCGGTGATCACGCGGCGACGCCCGTGAGCCGCACACCTTCCGGCCAGCGCGGCAGCAGGCGCACCCGCTCGATTTTCCAGGCGCCCCGCTCGCGGACCAGCGTGTAAACGCAGGGCCAGACCTGCCGCCCCCAACCTATAAAGTAAACCTCCACGAGCGCCCGCGATCCACGCAACCGCACCGGGCCTAGCTCCACGCTGCGGGCGCCGATGAGCGCCGCGTAATCGGCCTGCGCGGTTTCCCGGAAGGTGGGGAGCGGCAAGGTGTCGCGGGTCGTGCGGGAAACGCGCTGGTAGGCGCTCCCGTAGTCGCGAGCGCGCATGGCCTGCATCTGCTCGAAAATGATGGCGTAGAGCGCCCGATGCGTCGGCGGCTCGACCGGCGGACGTGTGTGGTGATGCAGGAGAGCGGCCGAACCGCAGGTGGCCAGCAGCAGGCCAATCAGGGTGATCTTGGCGCGCGGAATCATTTTTCCTCCGCCGCGGAGACGAGCATCGCCTCGAGCCGATCGAGGTAGGAATAGCTGTAGATGCCAGTGTTGTGTCCGTCCTCCCAGGTCGGCTGCCAGCCATAGCCGCCGACAAACTGGTAGCCGCGCAGGCGGAAGCTGGTGTCGTTATAACTCACGGACGGACTTAAAATCCGGCCCAGCACATCCGGTTCGCCGCCGCAGCCCGCGCAGGGACAGGAGCGCCGCACGGCTTCCAGCGGCAGGTAAATTTCGCGTCCCTCTTCCCAGCGAATGGCGAGGGTATCGCCCACGATTTCAAGATGAGCAAGGCGGCGGGTCACGGGGCAATCATGGCGGCGGCAAACCGAAAGGGCAACTCCGTGGCGAAACCCACTCGCATGGCCTGCGGCGCTCCGAGCGCTCGACCTCCACCGCGAAGGCGGCGGCTTCGAGTCGAAAGTCAGCGGTGCACGGTGGGAGGTCTCCGGCGAGACGCCGAAGACGGCGGGCGGGACGCCCGCCCTACCCGGCTGAACACGTCTAGCGCTAGGTTCTTTATCATGGGATCGGTGGCGGAAAAGAGGGGACTTGGCCGGGCGGACGCGGCAATATCGACGGGAGATATGACACCTTTTCTCTCCGAGGACTTCTTGCTGGGCACCGAGACGGCGCGCGAACTCTATCATCAATACGCGGCGGATCAGCCGATCTTCGATTATCATTGCCACCTGCCGCCGGGGCAGATCGCGGAGAATCACACGTTTCGCAATCTCACGGAGGCCTGGCTGGCGGGGGATCATTATAAATGGCGCGCGATGCGTTCGAACGGCATCGCGGAGGAGCTTTGCACGGGCGGCGCTTCGGATCGGGAGAAATTCCGCGCCTACGCGGCCACGGTGCCCTACACGCTGCGCAACCCGCTTTACCACTGGACGCATCTGGAGCTGCGGCGCTATTTCGGCATTCACGAGCTGCTCGATGCGGACTCGGCCGATGCGATCTTCGATCACGCGAGCGAGCAACTGCGGGCGATGCCGGTGCGGACGTTGCTGCGCGATCGGAAGGTGCGGGTGGTCTGCACGACGGACGATCCCACCGCTTCGCTGGAGCATCATCGGAGCATCGCCGGGTCGGATCTGGCGACGCGCGTTTACCCGACTTTCCGGCCGGATAAGGCGCGGGAGGTGCGGAACCCGGAGGCGTTCAATGCCTGGACGGATCGGCTGGCGGAGGTGAGCGGGATCGATTGCGCGGGCTTCACGGGGTTTCTCGATGCGCTGGAGAGGCGGCACAATTTCTTTCACGATCTGGGCGGGCGGCTCTCGGATCACGGGATGGAATACGTCTTCGGCGAACCGTGCTCGGAGACGGCGGCGAAAGGCATCTTCGATCGGACGCGCGCGGGGCAGGCGGCCGATCCGGAGAAAACGGCGGCGTTCGGCGCGTTTCTGACCCTGTTTTTCGGGCGACTCGATGCGGCGCGCGGGTGGACGCAGCAGTTTCATCTCGGCGCCATGCGGAACAACAGCACCCGCCAGCTCCGGGCGCTGGGGCCGGACACGGGCTTCGACTCGATCGGCGATTTCCCGCAGGCGCGCGGGCTGGCGCGGCTGCTCGATCACCTGGACGAGACGGGCGAACTGCCGAAGACGATCCTCTACAATCTCAATCCGGCGGACAACTACGTCTTCGCCTCCATGATCGGAAATTTCCAGGACGGCAGCGTGCCGGGGAAGATCCAGTTCGGCAGCGGCTGGTGGTTTCTCGATCAGAAGGAAGGCATGGAACGGCAGCTAAACGCGCTCTCGAATCTCGGGCTGCTGCGGCGCTTCGTCGGCATGCTGACGGATTCGCGCAGTTTCCTGTCCTTTCCGCGGCATGAGTATTTCCGGCGCATTCTTTGCCAGATGCTCGGCCGCGAGGCGGAAAACGGGGAGCTTCCGCGCGACCTGGAATTGCTCGGCCAGATGGTGCGCGAGATCTGCTGGGAAAACGCGGCCGGTTATTTCGGCCTGCAGGTATAGGGCGGATAACCATAGAGCGCGCGCGCCATTCCGCCTGGGGGGATGCCGTGCTCGGCGTCCGGGGTGACACCGCGGACCACGGGGACTGGTCCGAAAGGCACTAACTTAAGGCCGGTTTGAGATGTTTTTCTTGCTCTTAATCTTAATCTTGCTCCTAACCACCTCAGGGAAAGCGAGTAAGAGCAGGATTACGAGCAAGAGCAAGAACCGGCGCTTCGCTTAAGTTAGTGCCATTCGGGACTGGCCCCTCCCGAAAGCCGCGGGAAGACTTACTCCGACCCGGCCAGCTCTTCCGCCGGGTAGGTCCAGATCTCGCTGAGCGTCGGATGGTAGTGCGGGATGCGCGCGAGATCGGCGGCGGTGCCGCGGAAATGCATGGCCACCACGATCTCGTGGATCAGATCGGAGCCGTGCGCGCCGACGACGGCCCCGCCGAGGATCTCGCCCGAGGCGCGGTCGGTCATCAATTTCACCAAACCTTCCGGCTCGCCCAACACCAGCGCCTTGCCGTGATCGGCGTAAGGATAGCGGGCCACGCGGTAGTCCGCTCCGCTTTTCCGCAACTCCCTCTCGGACGCTCCGACCGTGGCGACCTCGGGCTCGGAAAAGACGACCATGAGTTTGAGCCGGTAGTCGCTTTGCTCCATGGCGTCGGAGCGTCGGCCGAGGAGGCGGGCCGCATTCCGCGCCGCGATCTCGCCTTGCGCGACCGCCATGT
>JBGTNO010000317.1:0-10022 GCA_041743065.1 Chthoniobacterales bacterium | reverse complement strand
GAGGAGATCGCGGTCGCCGGTGATGGTGTGATATTGCCAGCACGCTTCGACCCAGTTGAGCGCGTAGGAGGAGAGGTAAGTCCGATGACCTGGGTAAAGCGACGCCACCATGCCGTCGGCACGCGCGCACTCCGCCGCCTGCACCAGCCCGCGTCGGAACAGCCGCAAGTCATCGAACGTGCAAGCCGCCGTGGCCAGGCCAACGTTCACCACATCACCGAGCCACTGCCCACGCTCCCGGGTCGGGCAGTCCACGATCGCATCCTCCGCGCAAGCCCGCAGCGTGCGCACTCCGGTGCGCCAGATTTCTTCCAACAGAGCATCGCCGCACTCGAACTTCCCCACCGGATCGGGCGGGAAATAGCTCCGCTCCAAGAATTGCGCGCCATGCATCGCCTCCGCTCCGACCTTCCCGATCACGTGAACTTCCACATAGCGCATCCCACGCGGACTGAGGGGGCCAAACTGTTGCCGGCCGCCGCAGGCCACAAAATGATCGAGGTGACATGACAAACCCATCGACTGATTCAGCCACGGTGCCACCCGTCCGCCCGTGAGCGACTCCGAATATCCAAGCTCCACGATGGTGCCGGCCGGGACTTCCAGTTCGATTTGCGGACGACCCAGGCGCACCTGCCCCAGGTCGAAACGCCACCAGGCTCCCTCTGCGCCGACCTCCGCCGTGTCGAGGTCACGCAAAAAATATCCCACTGGCGGATCGTCCTGCGCATAGCCGAACATCGCCTGCAAATGCCCGCGCCCGATCTCCTCCATCGGCAAAGTCCGCGGCACGATATTCGCCAGCCCGTGCGGCGCGAACGCCCGAGCCGCTGCCATCTCCACCTCCCGCCAGTCTTCTTCCTCATTCGGAAAATAGCGCGTGTCGCACCATTCCATCCAGCTCAGTTCCGGGTTCAGCCGCCGCACCTCCGGCCGCCACGCCTCCAGCGGCCGGGCTTCCCAATGCACTGCCACGCCTTCGACCTCCACGGCCAGGAACGGCGGCATCTCCTCCAGCATCCGCGTGGCCACTCCATCGTGATGCACCGTGGCCATGATCGAATGCGAGCCCGCCTCCAACTCGCGCTCGACCTCTTCGTAAACGGGAGACTCGTGGGCGAACCGCACCGGACCTTCAGCCAGAAAGTTGCCGTCAAGCTTCGCCACAAACCACGACGCTCCCGACAACTGAATTCGGCAGCGCGCCCGCTCGTGCAGCCTAAACACGCCGCGGAATTCGACGTAACGATCCGCGCCCCGGCAGTTTTCCAGCCACATCGGCTGCATTTCGATCACGTTATCCACAAGGACTCTAGCAAACCCGGACCGCGCCGATCCCGAGCAGCGCCGCCAGTTTTTTCAGCTTTCCGGAAACGTGCCCGACTCCGACGGCGCAATGGTGCGCCGGTCCTTCGGCATTCCAGGTCTCGACAAACTTGCGCGCGCCGCAGGGAAACCGGTAGCGGCTGTTGGTATTCCCGATCTCGAGAATCGGCCCCGAGACCGACTCGCCCTCGGCCATGAGCAGTTTCACGCCGCCCCCCGCCGCCTCGACCACCGAAAGCAGCGTCACAGTCCCGTGTTTCACCGACATCTCGACCGAAAGCCCGCGCCCGACTTTTCCATGATAAACCTCGAGCGGGCGCACCTTCGTTTTGCCTTCAGCGATCGCCAGATGCCCGGGTCCGTCGTGCCCCATCAGCACCACGTCGTCGTCGAAATCCATCGCGTAATATTCCGTGAACGACCCGCCCACTCCCAGCGTGTCCATGATCTTCATCGCCTGCACGTTTTTCACTTCATACTCGCCCGCCACCGGAATCCCGCGCGCTGTGAGCAGTGAATTTCCGAGAATGATCGAGCTGATCGTGTCCTCGTTCTCCGCGCTGCCCGTCCCCATGTGGTAATAGGCGAGCGACCCCAGCCGGTGCTCCGCGACCATGCGATCCAGCGCCACCGAGGTGCGCGCCGCCCGCTCGAGTTCCGCCCGCGAGCAGCCGTCCGTGATCTCAAATTTCTCGCCGAACTGCGCGACCCGCGCCTTGATCTCGTCGTCGCGCACCTCCCGCCGGAGGGCCGACAATTCATCCACCTCCACGATTTCCATGTGCCCGCCAAAAGCCGCGCACTGCGCTGTGAGGTCGGAGTAGATGTCGAGCATTCCATTGTAATAGTGGCCCATCAACCCGAGCCGGTTGTGCTCCATCACGTTGGCCACCCGCGCCGCCTCGACCCATTCGTCGATCTCCCGCGCGCATTCCTCGTCCCCTTCCAGCATCCCCGTCACCTGGAAAAACGAGATGCCCGCCCGCCGAAACACGTTCGCGATCTCCGGCACCGGGCAGGCCGCACAGTGCGCCAGCCAGTCGCCCGTCATCTTCGTGCGGTCGCCCATTGCGTTGAAACGCGCATAGTCGATAGCCGCCCCTGGCTGGAGATTCAGCACGATCACCGGCACCTTCGCCCGTCGCACCACTGGCAGCACGGTCGAGGAAAGCGCGTAGGTCGTGACGTGGAGAAAAATCACGTCCACATCCGCCCGGCGCAAGGAGTGGCCAGCCTCGACGGCTCGCTCGGGGTTTTCCACCAGACCGACATTGACGATTTCGACGCCGTCCCGCGCCAGCGCCTGGGCCGTGATTTCGAGGTAGCCTTCCAGCCGCTCCTTCAGGCCGGCGAATTGCGGCCAATAGGCGTCGAGGCCAATGCCGAACAGACCGATGCGGAGGGGAAATTGAGACATGATTCGTGAGCTATTTCTGGGTCGGCAAAGGGTTCGCGCTCTTGCTTTCGCTGACCGTGAAGTTCGCATACCGCGCCGCCCGCCGGTGCATGTGCCGCAGTCCGATACGTCCTTCCGTCACCGGCGGAAATGCGCGCAAATCCCAGCTGAAGACCCGGTCCTGCCCGTCGCCCTGCACCCGGAACATCAGATCGTTATCGAGCACGATTGCTGTGATGCGGTAGGTCACACCGCTTTTAAAGAGCTCCGTATTCGTCCAGTCCTCGGGAAACGCGGTCTCCTTTTCGAATTTTTTCGGCTCCGCCGCCGGGTAACGCCGCGCCCGCACGTAATCCGGCCCACTCTCATCGTTCCCAAAAGCCGCGAAGCTCACGTGCAGTAGATTCATGTTTAAATAATACAGCGCCATCGCGGGCGACTTCCGCGCGTCCGCCCACGCCGCGATGTCGCGCGGGTGTCCCTCCGTGCCGGTGCCCTCGGCCAGCAGGTAGAGGATGTTCACGTGCCGATCGAGGGTGTCCACCCGCGTGTAATCGAACTCGACCTTCACCGGCGCGCGAAAACTTTGTTTCGTCCAAAGCACCGCGTTGTCCTCGTTCCGCACCTCCGGCCCGGAGGCGAACGTCATCCCGTCCGGCCCGTTGACCACTCTGGCCGTTTCGCCATCGAGAAACCATCCGTCGTGCCAGTCCGCGCTGCCGTCATCTTCGAAAACGGCGCGCCACGGTTTGTCCGCCGCCTTCTCAAACGTCGCCCCGAGTCCAGAATCCTCCGCCGTTCCCACCGTCGGTTCCCCGTTGAGAAAGCCGAGCTTCGCGAGAAATTTGTCCGCCTCGCGCAGGCAGCGGTAGAAATACTCGTTGTCGTCTTTGCCGAAATTGAAGAACCCGTGAGTCTGCCCCGGATACTCCACGAACTCGCCGTCCCGTCCGGCCGCTTTCATCCGCTCGACGAATGCCTGGTGGATCGCAGGCGGGCTAATCGGATCTTCGCTCCCGGAGAGCACGAGCGTCGGCGGGAAGTCCGCGCCGACATGGCGCGCGGGTGAAAATTCCGCAGGGTCGAGTCCGGCGGCACGCGCCAGCTTTGCTCCCTCCGGCCATCCATCCACCAGATCATAGACCGGATTGAAGAGTACCAGCGCAGCCGGTTTGGCATCCTCCTCGCCCAGCGCCAGCGACGCCGCCAAATGTCCGCCCGCCGATCCTCCTGCCGCCACGATTCGCTGCGGATCGATTCCCAGCTCGGCCGCGTGTTCGCGCACCCAGCGCATGGCCGCCGTCGCGTCGTCAAGGCACTGTTGCGGACCCGCGATCCCGTCCCGGCCGATCAGCCGATACTCGATCGTGATCGCCACCATCCCGCGTGAAGCAAAATAAACCGCTTGTGGCGCAAACGCGCTTCCGCCGCCTTTCTGCCAGCTCCCGCCGTGGATGAAGACAATGGCGGGCCGCCCGGTTTCCGGCGCTTGGCCTTCAGGCTGGAAAACCCAGAGGCGCAAATCGCGCGCTTCCGTTTTCTGATAAACGAAGTGGCTCGTCGCGCCCTGCCGAAGCGCCTCGGCTGCGTTCTCGAACTTGGGCTGAAACTCTGCAGCCTTCTCCGCCGAAGCGCCGAAAGCGATCATGGGAAACAGGGCGGCGATGGCGAGCGCGGGAGGGGACTTCATAAGACCGGAGGACGAATCACCAACCTGCCCGCAACCGCAGTGTCGAGCAACTGCGGCGCGCGCTCATCCGTTCAACCCGTTAAATCCAGCGGGTCCCGCCTCGCGTGTCATCTTTTCCGTCGGTAACGTCAACACCATGAAGTCCTCCCTGTTTCGCTTCGTTCTCTCCGTCGCTCTCGCTGCCGCCCCGGCCGTGCACGCCGAGCCGCAAGTCGCCTTCGATTACGAGGAGCCGGCCTCGCTTGAATTTCACAAGCAAGAGGGCGAGCGCGACTACTTTCTTCTCCGCCAGGCCAATCTCGTCGATCGCGAGCGGAATCATTCCTTCATTAAAGATGCCCTGCCGCATCCCGACACCGCCATCTCCCGCATCGCGGATGGGGTCGGCGTCGATGGCAGCCGCGGGTTCGAGCTGGAGTTCGCGGCCGATGAGAAGACCCAGGAGCATGCCAAAGAACGGATGGAAACCTACATCGTAGCCGGCAGCGACCGCGACGCCGCTCTCCAGCTCGGCCAGGTCCGGTATCTGGGCTATTCCCTTTACATCGATCCCGAGTGCCCGCTGCCGGGCGATCACGCCACCATCACGCAATGCTGGCAGTTGCCGGTCAGTAAGGAATCCTTCGAATCCGGCGCGCACAGCACGGTCCGGACGGTCTCCCTGTGGATGGCATTTCAGAACATCGACGGCCAGCCCGGCTATCAGCTTCACGTCAAAAACGAGGGTAAGCCCGTGGACGGAAAATTTTCCCCAAAATCCGTCATCGCCGGGCGAGGCGCCTTCAAGCCCGGCTGGAACACGCTGATCTACCGTTTCGAGCCGCGCCATCAGTATGACCCGAAGCCGGGCCGCATCACGCTCTGGGTCAACACCCTCGACGAATCCAATCCCACCCACGAGCGGGTCTATAACTGGGGAGTCACCCCGCAGGACGAAGTGCCAGCCGGGACGCCTGACACGGGTTATCAACGCTATTTCGACATCCGCTTCGGCATTTACCGGCCCAAGCAGCCGCAGCGCATCCGCCTCGTCTATGACAACGTCCGCTACGGCGAAACGTTCGCCGACGTCCTGCCCGAATCCGCGCCGTCCGCGACTCCGTGATTAGCCGGGGCTGCGCATTCCCTGGGAGCACACGCCGCTGGCGTGTCGGTCTCGGCGTCCCGCCGAAGCCCTTGGGCGCGTAATCGTCCGTCCGAACTGCCCGGCGAACCGCTGGCCAGGACACGCCAGCGGCGTATGCTCCCCAAATTCCCGCTCGCGTCGGACTACGAGCGACGCCCTTTTAAATACATCACGCCGCCGCACAGACTCACACTTCCCGCGAGGGCCGCGATCAGCAACCGCCCCGAGGTCGGGTTCGGAATCAGGAGCAGGAGAAAAAGCAGCACTCCTATCGTCGCGGTAAATCCACCGAGAATTTTGAGCTGACTCAGATCATTGGCGCCGCCGACCTCCTTCTCGAAATCGACCGGCGTATGCATGCGCTGGAAAAATGTTTCCACCCGCGCCCGGTATTCCGCACTAGCGAAACGCCAGAAATACCCACTGCCTAGATAGACTAGACAACAGGTCGCAAAGATGGTCATGGCCCGATTCTGGAAGGGACCGTCCCAGCCCATGATCGGCGTTACCAGCAACCCCGCGCCGACCGTCGCCAGCGCTGCCCAGCCCGGCACCTTCTTGATAAAAACGCACAGCACCAGCGGCATCGAAAGCGGCAGACTCAGAAACGTCGCCGCCTCCAGCACGACCTCGAACATCCCCTTGCCGTCCCCGCGCGCCAGATACATCGCCAGCAAAGTCATGGCGGCCCCGAAGAAGACCGTCACCCCCTGGCTCGCCCGGAGTTCCGCCTTAGTGCTCAGCGCCCGCGTGCTGCCGAACCGCCGCCGCAGGGCCGGCATCACGTCCCGCACCAGCATGGCGGCGTTCACATTCAGGCCCGTGTCCATCGAACTCATCGTCGCCGCGAACATGGCGATGATCATGATGCCCACCATTCCCGAGGGGAGCAGATTGAGACTCGCCACCGCAAAGGCCGCCTCCGCCGGTTTCGTGATGTCCGCCGCCATCACCTGATCCTCGAAGAGCAGCCGTGCCGTCACCGGCGGGATGAACCAGAGGAGCGTCCCCACCGCCATGAGAATGCAGGTCATCCAGGCCGCATTGCTCGCTGCTTTTCCGTCCTTGACCGCGAAATACCGCATCGACAACGCCAGCGAGCAGTTCTGCGCCACCTGTAAAATCAAGATCGCCACCGCCCAGCTCCAGGTGTAGGCGCCGCCCGGAAAAACCCCTTCCGCCTTGATCAGAGCGAATTTGTCCACCAGCCCCGCCTCCTGAATCCGCGCGAAGATGCCGCTCACTCCGCCGAGATTCCACACGCACACCCCGGCCAGCAGCACGGTCGCCGGGATCATGACCATGCCCTGCACGAAATCAGTCGCCATCACCGCCCAGCGCCCGCCCGTCGTCGAATAAATCAGCACCACCACCCCCAGCACCGGAATAATCAGCCCCACCGGAATATTGAAAATCGCACTCGTAAATATACCTAGGCCCCATAGCCAGATTGCCCCCGCCCACAGAAACCAAATCAGGAAAAAATAGGCATAGACTTGCTGCGTCACCGGCCCGAAACGCTCCCGCAGCACCTCGGGAAAAGTCGTCGCCCGCAACTGCCGATACCACGCCGCGAGGAACAGTCCGCTGATGATGAAACCGATCACGTTTCCCGCGTAAATCACCAGCACGCTCCACCCCGCCTCGAAGGCCGCCCCGCCGTTGCCCGTGAAAGTCAGCGCGCTGATCCCGCTCATGAATGTGCTCATCCCCACCAGCCACCAGGTGCCCTTGCAGCCGCTCTTGAAATAGTCGTCCGAGTCCTTGTTGAAGCGCCCGAAGATCGCGCCGAGCGCGATGAGCAGGGTCAAGTAAACGCCGATGATGACATATTCGATGGTAAGATTCTGGGAGGGGTCCATGAAGGGAGAATGGAAGCAGCATCATGCCCCCGACCGCCCCCGCAAGAAAGCGGGAAGGGCTCCAGTTTAACGGGTCAAGCCTTTCCGCACGTTGCGGTGCCGCCTTTGCGCTGCCATTCTGTCAGGGCTCCATGCCATTTTCCCCCATGCGCCCGGTTACCACCCCTCACTGCCGTCCTGCCGCCTTCACGCTGATCGAGCTGCTGGGCGTCATTGCCATCATCGCCATCCTCGCCGCCCTTATCTTCGCCGGAGTGGGGAAAGTGAAAGAACGCGCCGTAACCACAAAGTGCGGAGCCCGCCTCCGGTCGATCAGCCAGGCCGTTCAAGCCTATGCGGCGGAACATCAAACACTTTTGCCGTCTTCCGGCCTGGGCACGGACTCCAGCGGCAAGCCGCCGCCCAGCGCCGCCGCAGCGCGGTGGCCCATTAAGTTGAGTCCCTATTTGAATGGACCAAAGTTTGGCGATCCGGGATTTCAAGCGGCGACGCTTTATGAGTCAGGCCTCTATAAATGTCCGCTCTACGACAACGCAACCGGCGCGGCGGGCGTCTATGGATTAAACGAATTCCTCGCTGACGAATTTGCGCCCGTCCGGCAAATTGCCATTGAAAAACTGGCCCAGTTTCCCGTGATGGGCGAAGCGGCCCCCCCGGGCGGGCTCGTCATGCGGGTCGGCAATGGACCCCACCCGGATGCCAAAAACTACGGCTGGTCCGGCTCGACCGCCAACGGTGGCCCGGCCCCCAATCATAATGGGAGTAGCCACTTCCTTTTCGGAGACGGCCACGTCGAGCTCCGGGCCATCTGCGATCGCAACAAGTGGCCTTGGAACGACCCCAACGTCTTTAAGCCGTAGCGTCCCGCTGGCCGTAGTAGGCGGTCGCTCCGTGCTTGCGGAGGAAATGTTTGTCGAGCAGGTGCGGCGGGATCGCCGGCTTATCCGGCGTCAGGCGCAGGGCATTGAGCGCCATTTCGGCCACGATCTCGAGAGCCAGGGCGTTCTCGACCGCCTTCGCGCCGCCCGGTCCCCAGGCGAACGGCCCGTGACTGTGCACCAGCACCGCGGGGATAGCCGCGGGATCCAACCCGGCGAAACGTTCGACGATCACATTGCCCGTCTCCCATTCATAATCCGTCGCGATCTCCTCGGAAGTGAGCGGGCGCGTCACCGGCACCTCGCCATGGAAATAATCAGCGTGCGTCGTGCCGAGGCAGGGAATCCCGCGGCCCGCCTGGGCAAAGGCCACCGCATGGCGCGAGTGCGTATGCACCACAGCACGGATGCCGGTAAACGCCTGGAAAAGCCGCCGATGCGTCGCGGTATCGGAAGAAGGGCGCAGTTTGCCTTCCACGGTGTTTCCTTCGTAATCCACCACGACCATATCGCCCGCCGTCATGGCGGCATAGCTCACGCCGCTGGGCTTGATGGCGAAAACGCCGCGCGCTGGATCGCCCACGCTCACGTTGCCGAAAGTCAGGTCGATAAGCTTGTATTCGGGCAGCAGGAGGTTCGCCTCGTAGCATTCTCCCTGGATGTCCCGATAGGCGCTCATAGTGCGGAAATGGGACTACATCCCGCCCAGCCCGGGCGCGAGATGATGGTAGATTTCGTTGTTGCGCAGCGTTCGCTGGAAGTCGCGCAGTTTCGTTTCCGCGTCGATGACGGCCAGTTCGACCCCCGCGATTTCCGCCAGGTCCTCCAGCTGTGCGGTGGTCACGGCATAGCTGAAGGCCGTATGATGCGCGCCGCCGGCCCGGATCCAGGCGCCGCAGGCCGTCTTGAAATCGGGACGGCATTTCCAGACGGCGCGGGCGACGGGCAGGTTGGGCAGCGCGTGCGGCGGCACGATCACATCCACCTCGCTGACCAGCAGACGGAAACGGTTGCCCAGGTCCATCATGGCCGCATTGACCGCCGGGCCCGCGTGTGCGTCGAAGACCAGCCGGACGGGATCATTCTTGCCGCCGATCCCGAGCGGGTGGATCTCGGCGGACGGCTTTTCCGCGGCGATGGACGGGCAGATTTCCAGCATGTGCGAGCCAAGTACAAGTTGCCCGTCGGGATGCAGATCGTAGGTATAGTCTTCCATGAACGACGTGCCGCCCGCCTGATCGGCGGACATCACTTTCAGAGCGCGCACCAGCGCGGCCGTCTTCCAGTCGCCTTCGCCCGCGAAGCCGTAGCCGTCGGCCATGAGGCGCTGCGCCGCCAGACCGGGGAGCTGCGCGAGACCGTGCAGATCTTCGAAAGTGTCGGTGAAGCCGAGGAAATTTCCCGCTTCCAGAAAGGCGCGCAGTCCGAGTTCCTGGCGGGCGTTATAGCGCAGCGCCTCGTGCCGGTCACCGCCGCGGCGCAACGGCTCGGCCACGGCGTAGATGTCCTCGTATTCAGCGCAGAGCTGGGTCATGGCATGGTCGCTCACGTCCTCCATGGCGGCGGCCAGATCGCCGACCCCGTGCGTGTTGACGGAGTAGCCGAAACGGGCTTCCGCGGCGACTTTATCCCCGTCCGTCACGGCGACGTAGCGCATGTTATCGCCGAAGCGCACGAACTTCCCGCCCTGCCAGTCGTGCCACGCGCGGGTCACCCGCATCCAGCCGGCGACCTGCTCCTGCAC
>JBGTNO010000316.1:0-10124 GCA_041743065.1 Chthoniobacterales bacterium | reverse complement strand
GGATTGGATGACAAGCCAGAGGCTTGTGCCACGGGGGAGTTCCGATACCATGCCGGGATGCGGTGGCCCCACCAAAGCTGGCGGCTGATGCACCAGTCCTGAATGTTCGCCATCCAATGCTCGTAAACGTGGCCCCAGCGCTCGGGGGTGAAGCGGATCTCACCGCGTTGCACGGCCTCGCGCGACTCTTCCACCCTGGGATAACGCAGAAACCACTGATCGCTCAGACGCGGCTCGATCGGCACACCGGCGCGCTCGCTGAAGCCCACCGTGTTTTCGTGGGGATCCTCCTTTTCGAGCAAGCCGAGTTCGGTGAGCAGCTCGACGGATTTCTTGCGCGCGGCGAAGCGATCCAGTCCGGCCAGGTCGGCTCCGGCGAGCTCGTTCATTTTCCCGTTCGGATGCATCACATCGACAATCGGCAGCTGATGGCGCTGGCCGATTTCGAAATCCACTTTGTCGTGCGCCGGGGTCACTTTCAGCACGCCGGTGCCGAACTCGAAATCGACGCTGTCGTCCGCCACGATCGGGATGCGGCGCTGATCGTCCGGCAGTTCGCTCGGCAGGGGACGCAGCCCATGTTTCCCGACGAGATCGGCGTAGCGCGGATCTTTCGGATTCACCGCCACCGCGGTGTCGCCGGGAATCGTCTCGGGGCGGGTGGTCGCGATGCTGAGGAAACGTCCGGGCTCCTCCGCCACCTCGATTTTGAACTGATAGAGCGTCCCTTTCTGCGGGGTCATGATCACCTCTTCGTCGGACAGTGCGGTCAGCGAGACCGGACACCAGTTCACCATCCGGTTGCCGCGGTAGATCAGCCCCTCATGATAGAGTTCCACGAAAACCCGCTGCACCTCGCGCGAGTAAGGCTCGTCCATGGTGAAGCGTTCCCGGGTCCAGTCGCAGGAACAGCCGAGCTTCTTGAGCTGCTGGATGATGATGCCGCCGTGCTTTTCCTTCCACTCCCCGACTTTCGCCAGAAACGCCTCGCGGCCCAGATCGCGGCGCGACTGGCCTTCCTGGCGCAGCATTTTTTCCACGACGGTCTGCGTGGCGATGCCGGCGTGATCGGTGCCGGGCAGCCAGAGCGCTTCCTTGCCTTGCATGCGGGCGCGCCGGGCGAGGATGTCCTGCAGCGTGGTGTTCAGAACGTGGCCGAGAGTGAGCACGCCGGTCACGTTGGGCGGCGGAATTACGATGGAGTAACCCGGCTTGGCCGAGGCGGGATCAGGGGTGAAACAACCGTCCGCCAGCCAGCGGGCGTACCACTTTTCCTCCACGGCTTGCGGCTCGTAAGTTTTGCGTTCGGTCAGGCTCTCGGCGGTCTCGGACATCGCGGGGATCATCCGAAAGCGCGAGCGAATGGCAAACGGTTAATTGCCCGCGCCTGGAGGCTAGCGGGAGGGCAGGGGCGCGTCCTCCAATTCGCGCGTGTAGCTCTTGCCTTCCCGCAGGCGGTCGAGGCGATCGGTTTGCCTCTGCATCACGGAAGAGGAAGATTTCGTCATCACCCTTTTTCCCTGGCCGCTCCGCACCACGATCAGCCAGTCCGTAAACCGGAAGCCCCATTTCGCGCCCGTGTTGTCCCACCCGCTTTTGATCTCCTCCGTTTCCCACTCGTGCTGGCCGCGAGGCTCGAGCGAGAAGCCATGCTGTTGCTTCGAGAGGAGTTTGTAAACGCCCCGGCTGACCTGACTCTCGCCGAAGAGATATAACTCGGCGGAGTACTCCGGGAAGGCGGTGTTCGGGGCTCCGTTGCGCAGGGTCGCGCGCAGCTGAATCCGATCGATCTTATCGTCGAAATCGCCGCCTTCGATGCGCGTCTTGCGAGTCCGCACCATATCAATATGGACACGGCGGGGAAATTCCTCCTCGAGCGCGCTCCGGGAGGCCGTGGCCGGGACCTCATCTCCGGCGGAGGCGACCGGGGCCGGACCGGGAGAGGGCGATGCCGGCTCGGTCGCTTCCCCTTGGGGAGCCCCCATGGTGTCGCTCAGGTCCGTGGTCTCCGGGCGCACGCGGACGCGCCCACCCCGGTGACTGAGTTCGAGCCAGTCGGTGGAGAGCATGGCCAGTTGGACGGTGACGCCGGCGGGCACCTTGGCGCGACCCGCCACTCGTCCGTTAATGATCACCGGGAAGGCGGTTGCCTGTTTCAAGCGCACTGTGCGGGGCCACTGCGAGCGGTCGTTCACGATATCGGCCAGAGAGAAACGCTTCGGAGCCGATTCGCGGATCGATTCGGAGGGGCGCTCCGCTGCGGGCTCCGCCGCGGCCAGCACTTCCACTTCGGCTACCTCCTCGGCCACTTCGGCCTCCTCGGCCACTTCGGCTACCTCGGCTACCTCGGCTACCTCGGGGGCGGGTTCCGGCTCGCGCTCGGCCGGGGAAGGGGCCGGCGTCGGCCTGGCCACGGAAAGCGGTGTCGGGTCAATTTTCACCGCCGTCGCCGTGACCGATTCCGGTGAATTCCGGGCTCGAAAAAAGACGACAATCCCCGCGACTGCAATGACCAACGCTATGATCAGCAGCGCATTTCCCTGTTCGGCTCGGCCTTCTTTGCGCATAACCCCAAAAAGTTCCGTGGTCCATCAAGGGAAATCCGCTGCAGAAAGCAAGGAAAAAGTCAGAACGAAAAAGTCGGCCGGTCCGTCAACTCGATCTCGTCCCGCGGGCAGAGGGCGGCCATGCAAGCGACTCATTGGGTGAGAGTGCGGTTGGTGGTTTGGGGGGCGGCGAATCCGATGTGCGTTCATAGATGAGCGGTGTGCGCTCATATGCTGCGCCCTGCCGTCGCGTTCGCTCCGCCGATCTTGTGGAAACGTCCCCTATCTTGCGACACCATTCTGAAACCATCTGGCACTTTGAGCGCCTTCAGCAGCCCTGCTCCATCTCGAAGCGCGGACAGTGCCAGCGTCGCGCGGCCTATTTGGCTGCTTGGGCCGCGCACGATACAGGCACCGTTATTTTTGAGCGAGGAGGGTCAGGCGGGGCCACCACCAGGTGATTCGGCCATCGATCGTTTCCAGTCGCAGATATTTGCGCGCCCCGGCGGGGGCTTCCGCCACTTCGCGCAGGACCGCCGCCCGGTTTTCGGACGAGGTGTGGGCGGTTTCGAAATACCACTCCAGATCGGGCTGCTGGAGAGATGACAGCTCGGTGTGGCGGACTTCCAAGCCGGCGTGCTGGACGGTTTGCCGCCAGGCGCGGTCGTTGAGCAGTCGATGGTGGCTGGGGTCGCGCCGTTTTTCGACGCGATGCAGCCAGGCTTCAGCTTCGGGCTCGTGATGGGAAACGCTGCCATCGATGAGCAGGAACCAGCCGCCGGGACGGAGGACGCGGGCGACTTCCCGGACGAATCCAAGCACGTCGCTGAAATGATGCGGGGCCACCCGGCAGGTCACGAGATCGAAGCTGGTATCGGGCACGGCGAGCGCTTCGGCGGGACAGACGTGGCCGGTGGTGGCGTATCCTCCCTCGCGCAGGAGCGTGGTGGCCTTTTCGACCATGGCCTCGGCGAGATCGGTGACGACGACGGAGTGCCCCAACCGGGCGAGGGCGAGGGCGGTGTGGCCGCCGCCGGTGGCCACATCGAGCACCTCGGCCTGGGCGGGAAGATCGAAGCGGCCCAGGGCCTCCAAAACGTCGTCGGTCCGCGAAAGGATGTGCCCGCTCCCGTAACGCTCGCTCTGTCGGTTGAACTGCGCGGCGGCGGCGGTCTGGATTTCGTTCAGGTTCATGGCCGGATCCTAAGCGGAAAATGTGGGCGGCTCAATTTTCGTTTGTTTCGGGGAGGTCGATGACTACAGATAACGCCATGGGAAATCGCCGTCGTTTGCATATCGGAGTGGTGGGTCTGGGCTGGCCGGGTCAGATGCATCTGAAGGCTGTCCTGGCGACGCCGAAGCTGACGCTGCACTCGGTGGCGGACACGAGCCCGGAGCGCCAGCGGACGTTTGCGGCGGAGCATCCGGGGCCGAAAATCTTTTCCGGCTACGAGGAAATGATGGCGGATCCGGCGGTGGATGCGGTCATCATTTGTCTGCCCAATTTTCTGCACACGGCGGCGACGCTGGCGGGGTTGCGCGCGGGCAAGCATGTCCTCTGCGAGAAACCTCCGACGCTCCATGCGAAGGAGATGCGCCAGATCAAGGCCGAGGCGGACCAGCGCGGGCTGATCTACGCGTTTGGCCGGCAGATGCGGTTTGGCGGCTCGATGGTGGCGGCGCGGAAGTTGATCAAGGCGGGCAAGCTGGGGGACGTTTATTTCGCCAAATCGACCTGGTATCGGAATCGCGGCATTCCGATCGGGATCGGGGGCTGGTTTCTGGACCGCGCGCGGGCGGGGGGTGGGGCGATGATCGATATCGGCATTCACACGCTGGATAACGCGTGGTTCCTGATGGGCTCGCCGCGACCGGTGAGTGTGAGCGCGCAGGTTTTCCAGAAGTTCGGGCATCTGGTGCCGGACAACCTTCATTTCGATGTGGACGACTGCGGCTACGCTTTCATCAAGTTCGACAACGGCGCGGTTCTGAGTCTGGAGACGACCTGGGCCTCGAACCTGCCGGACACGATGATGCCCGACACGAACGGCGCGATCTCCTGCATCCTGCATGGGCGGAAGGCGGCGTTGCAGGTGATGCCGGAGCTGCGGCTCTACGAGGGGCAGCGCGAGACGGTGGGCGACGCGCCGGTCGCGGTGGAGCAGGTGGACGCTTTCCAGCTTCAGATGGCCGACTTTACCAAGGCAATTCGGAACGGGAGCGCGCCCACCAGCGATGCGACGCACGCGCTTTATCTGATGGAAATGCTGGATTCGATCTACAAGTCCAGCGCCACCGGGCGGGAAGTGCGGATCGCTCAGGTGCCAGGGGGACGAACTAAACGGGATTTACTCGATTAACTGGATTAACTGGAGAGGACAAAGCGAGGTTTCGATCGCTTTCGCCCCATCCCTGTAATCCTGTAATCCCGTTAATCCAGTAAATCCTGTTTAGTTCGTCCGCGATGCGCTACCTCAGGGCGGCGCGCTCGGCCAGTTCTTCGTGAAACTGCTCGGGATGGGGAGCATCGCCGTTGACCTGCGTGCGGCCCCAGTAGTCGGTGAAACGCTCTCCCGCCTGGCGGTTCGCCGCGAAGTCCGAGAGCAGCCGCCGGATCTCGCCGGGCGCTTCTTCGAATTTGACCGTCTTTTTGTAAAGGCCAGCCAGGCGGGTGCCGCGGCTGGAGCCGCCGACGTACATGGCATATTTGCCGGGAGCGCGTCCGACGAAGGCGATGTCGGCATTGTAGGGCCGGGCGCAGCCGTTGGGACAGCCGGTCATGCGGATGAGCAGGGGATCGTTCTCGAGACCGAACTCGCGCAACACGGGATCGACCTGATCCATCAATGCGGAAAAGACGCGCTCGCTCTCGGCCAGGGCCAATCCGCAGGTGGGCAACGCGACACAGGCGTGACCGGTCTGGCGAGCGGCCGTCATCGCCTCGGCCCGCGGAATGGCGCAATCGTCGAGGATCTGCTCGAAAACGGCTTTCTGCTCTTCGGCAATGTTGTAAAAGAGAATGTTGGTATTGGAAGTGAGCCGCGAGGGAAGGTGAAGCTCCTGCGCGATGCGGCGGAAGGCGGTGCGGAATTGCCCGGTCTCGGTGTCGTGGACGCGGCCCTGCGGGACGAAGACGCCGTGGAACGATTTGCCATCGCCCTGCTCGTGCCAGCCGAGATCGTCGGCCACGTTTTCCCAGGTGACTTCCTTGACCGGCGAGGTCTGGGCGTCGAGCCGCTTCCGCACTTCGTCGCGGAACCAGTCGATGCCGCGATCGGCGATGGTGTATTTCAGCCGGGCGTGTTTGCGGTCGGTCCGGTCGCCGAAATCGCGCTGCACTTCCACCACGGCGACGCAGGCGGCGATCACATCCTCGCGTTTCACATAAAAAAGCGGATCGGCCAGCCGCGGGAACGTTTCGGTTTTTCCATGGCTCATGCCGAAGCCGCCACCGACCACCATGGAGTAACCCTCCACCTCTCCCTCGACGAGGTGCGGATACAGGCCGATATCCTGGGTGTAAATGTCCACGTCGTTCCGCGGCGGGACGGCCAGACCGATCTTGAATTTGCGGGGCAGGTAGTGCTGGCCGTAGATGGGCTCGGGTTCCGGCTCCGGATTTTCCACTTTCTCGCCGTTGATCCAGAGATCGAAATAGCTGGAGCTGTGCGGCAGAAAGACCTGGGTGAGTTCCTCCGAGATGGCCAGGGCGTCGCGATGAGCGGCGGTGGCACGGGGCGAGGAGGGGCCCATGGTATTGCGGACGACATCGCCACAGGCGCCGAAAGTGGTCAGGCCCGCCGCTTTCACCCGGGCAATGCAGTCGCGCAGGCCGCCCTTGAGAATGCCGTGAAGCTGGAAGCCTTCGCGGGTGGTGATGCGCATGGTGGCATTGCCGAGATCGTCCGCCATCTTGTCGTGCATCAGATATTGCGCCGCCGTCAAATCCCCGCCGGGAATTTTGCTGCGGACCATGAAGCTCCACGCCTTATCGAGACCGGCGCGCTTGCGCTCGATCCGTAAATCGCGATCGTCCTGCTGATAGGTGCCGTGAAACTTGAGGAGCTGGTAATCCTCTTCCGTAAAATGGGACACCTCGGAGGCCAGGGTCTCCTCGATGGATCCGCGCAGTCCCCGGCTTTGCTCTTTGATTTCTTCGACGGTTAGCTTGCTCATGGTATAAACTCTACAATCCCGATAGACTTTTATGGGTTTTGGAAATTAGTGGCCATGCTGACAGGTGGCAAATTCTTTTTCGATCACCGATTTCGCCACGGCGGCAAATCAAAATGACGATCGCCTGGGCCGAACTCGCCGCGAAAAATTGTCCCGACATCGCATCCCATCCTCGCCCACTCGCCCAGCGAATCGCGCAAATTCCCGCGCATGTCGGTAACCGGAAGCGGAGAAGCGATCCGATGCAATTGCGCGAGGGACAGCTTTTCCAGCGGGAATGGGCCGCCTCCCAAAACAAAAACGGGAACCGAAGTTCCCGTTTTTTTTAAGCCGCGAAGGTGGCCGATTAGTTGCTCAGCGGGATTTCGTTGGGCGGCAGCTTCGGCGGGAAGCCGAGGTTGCCGGGGACGAATGGAGCCTTGCTGGGCAGGAATTCAGCGATCGGATCCATCAGGGTCTTCTTGCTGTCGGCGTAATCGAGGACTTGCTTGCCATCGCTGTAATCGGCGACTTCCTTGCCGTCGTAAGAATAATCATACGTGGTGTCGGCGGGTGTCGTGTCATTGTAGGCCATCTCGGCGTCGGCCGTGAGTTCGGCGATGGCTTCGGGGGCGGCGTTGACGGCATAAGTCTCGACGCTGGCGTTGCCGAAGGAATTGATTTCCCGGACGGTGAGCGGCTGCGAGCCATCATCCGGCGTCCAGCGAGCTACCAGGCTGTCGGCTTTGGCCGTGGGAAATTCGATGCTGGAGCGATCGCTCGAGCCGTCGAACACCAGAGTGGCGACCGGAGACGCCTCTTTCAGATCGGGAGCCGCAGAGGCGGCGCCTTCGGGAAGAAAGAGATCCAGCCGACCCTTGGCCGAGGCGTCAGCCAGCACCGCCACCCGATCCACGCTGCGGGTCTGGCCAAACGCAATCGGCAGTGCCTCTCCGGCGGGGAGGTTCACGCTCGTCTCCGGATTGTCGTCGATCGCGTTCCGCTGAGAGCCCGCTTCGCTGCCGGCGTAGAGGCTGGTGTAGCTGAAGGTGGTCTGATCGTTCAGATAAGGCCCAAAGGTTTTGCCTGCGTCGATCTTCTCGCTCCGTTTCTCCATGCTGTAGCTGGCGGCGTCGCGATTGCCATAGACATAGACGCTGTACCAAGGCTGGGGGTTGGCGGTGTCCGTCTCGATGAGAAGATACTTCGCGAAACGGCTGAAAGAATTCTTCATCCCGGCTTCGTTGATCGAAGCGATGCTCATATCGCGGGCCACTGGCTTCCAGGACTCCGCGCCTGGTTTGACGGGTTCGTCGCCCGCAAAAATGCTCACCGTGCCCTCGGAATTCTTGGCCGAGATTTCGAAGTTGGTCATCAGCTGAGGCTCGGACAGCTCCAGCATGTAATAGCTTTTGCCGGTCTGCGGCGGCCAGGCGGTGGTGACGTCGTCATCCAGCCAGGCGGCGGCGGCTTCCGTGGTAATGTAAGTCTGGCTGCCGGAGTCGTAGGCGAAAAGTTTGGAACCGAGATGCTGGCGAGCCAGATTCTTGCGCGCCCCGGAGGACGCCGTTTCCGGAGCGGTTTCGGCGGCGGCGCCAAGCGTGGCGGGAGTGGCTGCAACGGTCAGCAGGGCGATGAGATGTGAGAGCTTCATGGGTGAATCCTGTTTGAGGTATATTTTTGTAGCGCTTTAGCTAACGTTTGTGAATCGAAAATCTTTGGCTGAGCAAACTAAATGCAAGCCGCAGACCGGTTCTGAATCTTTCAGCCGCTATACTGGCTATAATTTCTCAGCACTGCAACAATTATTTTAGGCCATCGGTAAAATAATTTTTTAGCCCGCCTTTGCGCCAGAACCTCAGGAATAGCCAGCATGGGAGCGCTGGTCCCTTGGCCCGCTCTTTACGCGGGTAAATCTTAGATTGCTCATTTCTCCAGCTTTTCTTAATTAGGAACCTGCTTCACCCTGTGCCCGTGAGTAATTCTTCGCCCCAACTCCCCTCCGCCGCCCGCGAATACGCGGCCGGTAAAAAAATTGCCGGTTGCTATTCGCTCGAGAAGCTTCTTACCGAGACTCCCATTTCCGTCGTCTGGCAGGCCCACGACGATTTGCTTGCCCGGGAGGTCGCCCTCCATTTTTTGCCTGACTCCGTCGCCGCTGATCAGAAAGCCCTCAGCGACATTCGCGAGCAGGTCCGCCTGAATCGACAGGTTCTGCATCCGAATATCGTGCGAGTGTACGATCTGGTCGAAGACGTGGGTTGCGCCGCCATTTCCATGGATCTGGCGGAAGCCCGGACCCTCCATCAGGTGATGAGCGAACGAGAGGCCGCGTTTCAGCCCTCCGATATCCGAGGCTGGCTGGCGCAGCTACTGCGAATCTGCGGAGAAGCGCATGAAGCCCAGCTCATCCACCGCGATCTTTCGCCCGACACCGTGCTGGTGCGGGCCAATGGCGATCTGCTCGTGAGCAGCTTCGGCCTCAGCCGGGCCGTGCTCGACGTGCTTTCGCGGCAGCAGCCGAACCGCCGCGACCCGCATCTTCCCTACATGAGCCCGCAGTTGCTCGATGGCGAGGCGCCCGCGCGCACCGACGACATTTATTCCTTCGGTGCGCTGGTTTTCAAGCTGCTCACCGGCAAGCCGCCCTTCTATCAGAACGATCTCATCTCCCAGATCCGGAAGACCGCGCCGCCGACGCTGCGGGAGCGCCGCCAGGAGCGAAAGATCACCGGCGAACCCATTCCCGCCGAGTGGGAAAAAGGCGTCGCCGATTGCCTGGCCAAGCATACCGACCGTCGGCCGAAAAGCCTCAAGGAAGTCATCAGCCTGATGGGCCTGGAAGGTGCGGCTTCCTCCGCCGCCGGCGCGCTCGCCGCCAAAACTTCCACCACTCCCCGCGACGCGGAACCTCCCGCCCAGTCCCAAGTTTCCGCGACCCCCGGGGGAGCTTCCACGTCCCCGCCGCTCGCCGCCGCCTCGATTGCCGGTGCCGCCGCCGGGAAGTTTGCCTCTTCACTCCCCGGGAAGGCCGCCGAGCCCCTCCAAAAAGAAGCCGCTCCCGAGAAAAAGTCCGAGCCAGCCAGGAGTTCCGACGCGGTCATTCGCGAGACCTCGAACCCGCGGCGCGATCCCGCCAAGATCGCCGAGCCCGGAAAACCCGCCTCCCGCCTCTCACCCTTCGCGCCCCAAGATTCCGGCGGCGACGAGCCACCCAAACGCGGCGGCGGTGGCTTGGGCATCGTGCTCGGCCTGATCTTTCTGGCGCTCCTCCTGATTGGCGTTATCTACCTTCTCAGCCGCCACGAAGCCACCCCGGACGAAGACGGCTTCCGCGACCCCGTCGTCACAGCGTCGGATCCCGCCCTGGCCCCAGGAACCCCAGTGCCGGAAACGGCGGTGCCCGCGCTGCCCGACGCTCAG
>JBGTNO010000315.1:0-5164 GCA_041743065.1 Chthoniobacterales bacterium | reverse complement strand
GTGCTGGTGAATACCGCCATCGCGGTGGCTTCCGATCCGAGCCGGATGGCCCGCGCTTTTCGGCTGGCCGTGGAAGCCGGGCGGGAAGCTTTTGCAACCGGGCTGGCCGGGAAGCGGGCCGAAGCCAGCGCGACCAGTCCGCTCAGCGGATTTCTGGCGAACTTGCCCAAGAAGTAAGCGCGCCTTGCCGCAGAGCTTCCCGGAGGGTGCGCAGGCGATCGCGCAGGAGCGCGCGGCGGCAGTAATTCGTCCGAATCGCCCACCAGAGCCGGGAGGGGCCGGTCGGAAGGACGAGGCGTCCGGGCAGAAGCGAGATGATTTCCGGCCGGTCGTAAGCGGCCAGGAAGCTGAGTGAGAGCGGGAGCCATTTCTGGGGGACGCAGCGGCTGGAGAGATCGAGCAGCGGCACCAGCAAATCCTCCAGGTGCCGGTCGGTCGCGCTCATCCGGCGGGCGTGCCGCACTTCGAAATCGATCAGACGGCAGCGCGCGGTGACGGGATCGAAAATGAAGTTGCCCAGATGCGGATCGCCATGCGACCACCGCCCCTCGAAGTGGGGACTGATCTGCCGGTGCGCGTGGCTCAGCTCGAGACCGGCGGCGCTCATCATGGCAGCGGTCAAATGACCCCGATCCAGCAATCCGCAGAGAGAATCGCCGGGGATCCCTTCCATTTCCACGCCGTTCCGACCAGCTGCCCGCACGCGGGACGTCGGCCCATGCAGCAGCCGGAACGATTCCATTTCCCAGCGTTGCCAATCGCGAGTCCGCCCAATGACCGTCACCGGATTCCTGACCACCCGAAAGAACGCATTAGCCGCCGGAATGAGCCAGCGACCCGCGGGGCGCCGCCGCTTGATCCAGAAGACGCGGCCCTCGCGAGTCTGGCAGATTAGAGAGTTGATTTTAATCCGGTAGATCCAGCGGCCGGCAAGAGCGACGAGTGACATGGGCTGAACGTGACTGGCTAGAAACCGCGCGGGGCACTGAGGGGACGCACGGGGTCCTGATCCTCCTCCGTCATCGGCTCGGGAAGGGCAGGCAGCACCTCGGGTGGCGCCTCCAGCGGCTCGGTAGGCTGGCGGGCCGCTTCCGCCGCGGCGGCGGCTTCGTCCAGCTTTTGCAGACCTTCCTGAGCCAGAGAACTGCCATGGCGGACCTGCGCTTTCCCGAATTCCGCGCGGGCCGGCTCGGCGCGCCCCATTTCGAGGAGCATCATGCCGTAGCGCGCGTGAATGCTGGCCGAGTTGGGATCCCACTTCAGCGCTTCCCGATACCAGCGCTCCGCTTTTTCATACTGGCCGGAGCGGCGCAGGACGTGGGCATAGGCCACCAGCAGGCGCGTGTCCTGCGGCATCAGTTCCACGCCGCGACCGAGCGTCTCGGCGGCATTTCGAGCGATGATCTTCCGCAGGAATTTGCTCTGCTGTCGGCGGGAGATCTGAAACTGAGCCCAACCCAGATAGTAGTAGGGATTCGGGTTGTCGGTGCGATACGAGAGCGCTTCCAGGGCGTAGCCCATGGCGAGGGTGAATTGCTCGGAATTCAGCGCGCGGCGGGCCTTTTCCGTGAGCCGCTCCGCCCGCAAACGCGGCACCCCCATCGCCAGCAGAGCGACTCCGAGGACCGGCACCAGAATTTTGCTGAACAGGGCGAGCAGGCGCGCGCTCCCGCGTTCCTTGCGGTCCTGCTCGGTGCGCACACCCGCATGGGCCAGCAATCCAAAAGCGAACGCCATGATCAGGGTGTTGGCCGGGATATGAAAATTGAAATCGAGGACGGAATGGACCAGCAGAGCCGCGACCGCCGCCAGGGCGCCTAAGGTCAGCGCCAGGGCCGTGCTTTGCGAGCGTCCGGCGTGGGCCAGGCGCTCGAGCGCCATCCACCGGATCTGGCTAAGGCCCCGCCCGAGGTGGACCAGAACGAAAAGGACGAGCATGATCGCGCCGATCGCGCCATACTCGGCCAGCAAATGCAGGTAATCATTGTGAACGTAAATGGGATCGTTCCTGAGATCGGAGGGCCGAAACCTTCGACCATAGAAAAGATAGGTTCCCGCGCCGGTGCCCACCGCCGGTGAAAGCTGGGCCTGCTCCCAGGCGCCCTTCCACAGCTTCAGGCGCATGTTCTGCGTATCGGCCACCGATCCGATGCGGTGGCTCAAAAGCTGGCTGTGGCTGGAAAAATACAGAACGCCGCCCGTCAGCAAACCCCCGCTCAGGAACACCGCCATCAGCGAAAGCCAGAATCGGTGAGGCGACACTTTGCGGACCACGCCCAGCGACGCGATGGACAGCACCGCCAGACCCGCGCTCAGGCTGAGATAGCCGCCGCGGCTGCCGCTCATCAACTGGACCGCGACCCCTATCAGGCAGACCCACAGCGTCAGCAGTTTGAGCCAGGCCGGCCAGCGGCTCCACACCACCATCGACAGGCCAAAGAGGATGGTGATCTCGACAAAGCCCGCCAGATGATTCGGGCATCCGTAGAATCCGCTTGCGCGCCAGCCGTAATTCGGTCGAGCGAGCGACGGGATCAGCATGAAATTGTCCCCTCCCTTGAACTGAAATATGGCAATGCCGGCCTGCACCGCCAGCAGCAGCAGCAAGACCCCAACCAAGGCGGAGCGAAGCCGCGGATGGGTCAGATATTGCGCGGTCAGCAAATAAACCGCCAGGGCGGCGGCGACCATGAAAAGATCCATCTGCGCCTGATAGGCCACCGGCGACAGGAGCGCCCGGGCCATCACATAAGCGCCGAGCGACAGAGCGCTGAAGATAACGCCGTTCCCGGCCCGCAGCGTGTTCCGGCGAATCGCGAAAACCGCCAGCACGGCCGCCACCCCCAGGACCATATATCCTGGCAGGGCGTAAACCAGAATTCCCGCTCCTCCCAGGAACACCACCGACGTGCCCAGGGCAAGGCCCAGCAGCAGCAACAGGAGGATATTCACTTCAAAAGAAAAGCCAATCGAAGGGCGAAGCGCCAGCGTTTGCGCCGCAAAGAAGAAAAAAGAGCCCAACCGCTGGTGCGATCGGGCTCTTTCGTTGATTGACTGAGAAGCGGCTAGTTCAGCTGACCACTGGCGTCACCGGTTCCTCCACTGGCTGCTCATCTTCCGAAGACGGGGTGGGGGTCGGAGTTGGGGTTGGGGTTGGCGTGGGGGTCAGTGCCGCATCGCTGGTCTCAGGGAGAGCCGTGAAGATGAAGAGGATCTGATCACGCAGGGCGCCCGCGGGCCCTTGCAGGACCTCCGCCTTCACCGCCTCGGCGATGGCGGGAGGAAGGCTGGCAAGCACCGTCTCAATCAGGTCGGAGATCACGTTGCTCTGATCCGCGGGAAGCAAACTCATAACGGCGATGGCGGCGTTGAGAATTTCGGCGATCACGGTGGACGTGCGATAATCGGGCGGCAGACCCTGGATGCCAGCAAGGACGATCTCGGCAGCCAGACTTGGAGTCTGCTTGATCTCTTCGAATCTAAGCTCCAGAGCGGCCTTGATAATCTCGGACGCCTGATTCGGATTCCGGCTCACCTCGTCGGTGATGCCGGCGAGAAAACCTTCTTTGTCGGCGGCGGCCAACTCGCTGGGGATGATATATTCGGCAATGGGAGGCAGCTCACCGGTTTCCTGGGCGAAAACCAGCGGCGAAGCACCCACGACGGCAGAGATAACGCCACAACGCGCAATCGTTTTGAGATTTATTTTCTTCATTTTAGTTTTACGGATTTAGACGAAATTTCCTAAGTTCTGACCGGGTTTTTTCAGTTTTTCGAAGCGGGCAGCGGGGATCGAACCCGCATAGCCAGCTTGGAAGGCTGGGACTTTACCATTAAGCTATGCCCGCGATTCGGTCGTCACTCTCCTCTCTCGGAGACCTCAGGGCAAGTATAAAGATGATGGCAAATGCGAATTTTCCTTGTCCCTCTCTTTGAAGATTTCGTAACATTCGCTCTCCTTTATGGCTCTTTTCCTGCGGCTTCTGGTGTTGGGCGCTTTGTGCTGGCTGGCTTTTATCCTGTTCGGCGAAGTCCGGCAGGCCTCGGCGGCGGAAGAGACGGAGCCCACCCGCATCGTTTTGCTTTTTGGGGGCATCATCATCGTGGCGCTGGGAGTGGCCGCCATGGTCGCGCTCTGGATCGTTCCTGAGATCGGCGAGAAACTCGTCGGCGCGGTCTATAATCCCAATGAGGAGATCGAGCGCGACCCCCACTCGACCGCCCTGGCTAAAAAGGCGACCGGTGACTGGGAAGGCGCGGTGGAGGAATACCGGAAATGTTACGCGCGCAATCCGGAGGACTCCCTGGCGCTCAACGAAATGGTGCACCTTTACACCGATAAACTGGCGGACCCCGCCAGCGCGGCTGCTCTGCTGGAAAAGGAACTGGAGAAGGAATGGCCGCCGGACCACGCCGCTTTCCTGGCCATGCGGCTGGTCGATATTTACTGGAATCATCAACAGGACGCGATTCGCTCGCGCCAGATCCTGATTCAGGTGGCCGAGTCGATGCCCGACACCAGTCACGCGGCCAATGCCCAGCATCGGCTGCGCGAGATCGATAAAACTTTGCGGGAGCAGGCCGCGCCCCTCACTCTGGGTGGCACCGCCGAGCCGGAGTTAAACCCGGAAGATACCTAGCGAACGAGGCGCCTCGGCGGAGCGGCGCGCTCACCGCGTGGCGACGATGAAGGAGAAGCCGCAGCTCAGGTGGCCGTTCTCCAGGCGGACGAGGATGCGGTTGAGGCCTTTCTTGAAATGCACTTTGCGGAAGCCTTCGTTGGGCACCCATTTCTTGAGGTAGTCGGCGCTTTTCCAGACGAGCTGGTTCTCGATCCAGACCTTCGACTGGTCGTCGCTCCCGATGGCGATCCACGTGTCGCGCGGCTCGTCGAACCACAGTTCGGTATATCCGTAGTAGATGACGTAGTCCTGCGGGTTGGGGGGCACGATGAGTTCGTGCGGGGATTGCAGGAACCGCCAGCGCACGGCGCGGCCACCGGCTCCGCGATAGACGGCGTCGAGGTCGATCACGGTCTCGGGCGGGAACTTGGTGTTGAGGTTCCCGCGCTGGGGATTCGGGAAGGGGCCGATGAGATGCCAGCTATCGACGTAGGCCCAGCCGCTGTTGCGCCCTGGAGCCGTGGGCACGCCGACTTCGGCGG
>JBGTNO010000314.1:0-2984 GCA_041743065.1 Chthoniobacterales bacterium | reverse complement strand
GAGCAGGGTGCGCGTCTTTCCGATTTCGGCGGCCAGCAGTTTTTCATTCGGCAGGGTGAGCTTGTATTCGCGGGCGAGGACTTTGTTGGGCAATCCCTCCAGCGCGTATTTCGCGACCGCCTCGTCCTTCTCGGCGCAAAGGATCAGACCGACCGGTGGGTTCTCCTCGGCCTGGGTCCAGTGCTCGCGGGCATAGTTCAGGTAAAGGTGCATCTGCCCCGCGTCGGCATGGGTGAATTTGCCGACCTTTAGATCGATAACGACGAGGCAGCGCAGTTTGCGGTGAAAGAAAACCAGATCGACGCGATACCAATCGCCGCCGATGCGGAGCCGGCGCTGGCGCGCGACGAAGGCAAACTCGCCGCCGAGTTCGAGCAGGAAACTTTCGAGATGCCGCACCAGGGCTTCCTCAAGATCGCTCTCGGAGTATTCGTCTTTCAGCCCAAGGAATTCGAGGATGAGCGGGTCGCGCACTGCTTCATCGACCGAGACGGCATCTTCGGGCCGGGCTTTCCCGCCTTTGCGCAGCATGGCGGCTTTGTCCCGCGAGAGAGCGGTGCGCTCGTAGAATTGGGACGCGATCTGGCGATCAAGCTGGCGCACGCTCCAGCCGCCGCGCAGGGCCTCGGCGTGGTAGAAGGCTAGCGCTTCGGCGGAGCGAGAACGACGCACAAGAGCGACATAATGGGACCAAGGCAGAGGAAACGCCCGTGTAAGTTCGGCCAAAGCGAACGGGGATGTGGTCGATTTTCCAGACAGTGTCTGGAAAATCCCAGACGGCGTCTGGGAAATTGGGCACTCGTCAGCAGGAGGAGTCAGCGTGATGGCTGATTTCCTAGACGGCGTCTCGGAAATCTCGTTTGGGCCGAATGCGCCGTAGAAGAGGCGCATATTTTCCAAATTTTGGACGGAGAAACCGCGACCGAAACGCCTGGTGAGATCGACCGCAAGGCGTTTGAGTAACTCTTCTCCATAACCCGCTCGCTTCTCGCCGCTCTGTTCAAACTCCACAACGCGCCGCCCGATCTCCCAGTAAGTCGCGGTCATCAGCGCATTGACGGTGCGCGCCGCCACGCTCCGAGCCACTTCGAGCAGCTCAGCAATACCGTCCATCAAGCCGCCATATTCGGCAGACACTGTCTGCGGAATTGCTTTCTTGCGCGGTGTCTTCTTCACGCGGCGAGGGTGAGGTTGAGTTCTTCCATGAGCGGCCAGAGGCGTTCGCCAAAGGCGCGGTAGATCGGGCCTAGGACGTTGTCGGCTTCGAGGTGGCCGCGGTCCACGCTGCCGCTGGCGCTTTCCGCTTTCGTCTTGGCCGAGGTGTTTTTTCAATTTCGCCCGGTCCCTGGGGAGTTGGTTCTTCCTTTAGTGGGACGAATGAAACTGAAGGGAGCGAAACCATTCCGTGTGGGCCGCGCGCGGTCAGATTTGCGAGCATTTCGCGGCATGCGCCGTAAAGCATTGAAGCCCCTGTGATTCCAACGAGGTCCTGCATTTTCTCCGTCGGGTATTGCTCCACCACGCGAAAAAAGCCCGCGATGCGAAGCTGGCCCGAGTAAAGGGATGCCGCTCCCTCTTTCTCGCCGCCGAAATTGACTTGGAGAATCAGACGCCAACGGCGCGGATCATCGTCGGAAGGGGCCCAGTTGCGATGAAGTTTGAGCGGAAGCGATTCGTTGACGTCCCCGCTCTCCGCCGCATGAAGCTCGATGCGCAGGAATTCGTGCCGCTCAAGCTGGAGCGGCGAAGCTCTAAGCTGCTGCTTCGGCATCTTCTGTGGCGAGGCCTTTTACTTCAAAGTCAACGTTCAGGCTGCGAGATGGGCGCAGAACAGCGCGGAAGCCTGGATGCACATCCTTGTCGCTCCAGACATGCCAGCGAATCTTCTTCTCAGCGGGCAGGAGTTTTTGATGAAGAGTGGCGCCAACGGCACGAGCCGCCCTCACCATGGTATCGATGGTGAAGTTGCTGGTGCCGGTGAGCATGGATGTGACACGGGAAGGCTGGATCCCCATGCTGCGGGCAAGCTCGCTGCGCGAAAGATTTTGCTCCCGCATGAGGGTGAGGAGCTCTTCAACGAACATCATTTTGTGGTAGTCCGCCTCGCCCTCCACGCTGAGCGGGGCAGCAAACAAATCTCCGAGCCGGGTTTTTTCTTTGGTGAGTTCAATCTTCATTGGAAAGGGTGATCAGACGGATTTTGACGTTAGGCTGGGCTTTTGCGGCGAGGTAAGTGCGGTGGCGTAGCTGCGCACGTTTGATGTCGCCTTGCTGGCCTTTGTTCTTTTTCCCGCCATTGGTCGCGATGATCAGCTGCGGCTGCAGGCCATGCAGGTTGTCGTAAAAGGCGTAGAGCCGGAGACCCGGACGCTTGAATTCGTAAATGCCATCGCCAACGGAGCGGAACGTGAGCTCGTTTTCAAAACGATCGTGCTCAGCGACGGCCCGCACCCGGGAGCGAATGAAATCGAATCCTCTGGCGTCATGTTTGGCAAGGTCAGTAAGGAATTCTGCCGCAGGATCTTTGCCATCCATCTCGAGGGTGACGACTCTGCGTGCGGAACCAACGTGGATGGTGTTAAGAACAATTTCAATGCCAGTTTTCACTTTTATGTGAAATCCCTATGCCGCCAAGGCGAGGTTAAGCTCTTCCATGAGCGGCAAGAGGCGTTCGCCAAAGGCGCGGTAGATCGGGCCTAGGACGTTGTCGGCTTCGAGGTGGCCGCGGTCCACGCTGCCGCTGGCGCTGATGTAGTCGCGCATCTTTTCCAGCCACGCGAGTTGGTCGGGCTCGAAGATGATGCCGGCGGCGCGTTTTTGCTCCAGCCAGGTATTGAAGCGTTGGCGGACGTGCTCCTCGAACGGCTCCAGGATGGGCTCCTGCTCAAGGGCGAAGCGGACGAGGGAGACGAGGTCGGTGAAACGGCGGAGCTGGCCACGCACTTTCGCGGGCGCGACCTGCCGGTAGGCGGCGGCGAGGGTGT
>JBGTNO010000313.1:0-14342 GCA_041743065.1 Chthoniobacterales bacterium | reverse complement strand
GTGCGGCGGGCGGGCTCGGAGCGGGGGGTGGCGGCGGTGCCCATGTTTGTGGCCGATTTTCTGGAGGAATGCCGGGAGTTTCGGTCGCTGGAGGAGCATCTGGCGAAGTTTGTGGAGTATCACGAATGGACGGGCTTGCAGGCGGAAGGTCTGCGGAGCTGGCTGCCGGAGCTGCGCGAAATGGGGCTGTTCGTCACGGAAGCGGAGCTGTTCGCGCGGGTGGCGGGATCAGCAGGCGGGGGCGGGGAATGTGCTATCGCGGCGATCGGAGTTCCGACCGCGAACCGTCCGGGCATGCTGGCGCGGGTGCTGGAGAGTTTCTCCGCGAACCTGGCCGAGCACGGGCGGGAGTTGCCGTTCGTGGTCGCGGATTCCTCGGCCGATCCGAAAATCGCTCTGGAAAACGGCGAGGTGGCGGTGCGGGCGAGGGCGAGGGGAGTGGACGTGCGGTTTTTCGACGCGGCGAAGAAACGGACGGTGATCGCACGGCTGGGGGAGGCGGCGGGGGTGGGGAGCGAGGTGCTGGAATTTGCGCTGCTCGATCCGGAAGGCTGCGGCTTTGCCTGCGGGGCCAATCGTAACCTGCTGCTGCTCTCGCAGACCGGACGCGCCTACGCCACGGTGGACGACGATGTGCTCTGCCAGTTTGGCCGCCCGGAAGCGCCCAGCGAGGCGCTGACTTTTTTCGGGGGAGTCGCGCCCTACGAGCGGCGCTATTTCGGTTCGCGCCAGGAGGTTTTCGACACGGTCGCCTCTGCTCCGGCGGATTATATTGGCCTCCAGCAGACGTTGCTCGGCCGGACGGCGGCGGAAGCGCTCCAGCGATTTGCGGCGATGGAAACGGGGCAGATGACGGCGGCGGTGATCGAGAAATTTCAGCGGGGCCGTCCGAGGGTCCGCCTCTCTTTCGCCGGACACTACGGGGATTCCTCGCTGGCGACGACCTGTTATCAGCTCTTCGGTCCGGAAGCGGATTTTGCGAGGCTCACCGCCCGCGAGGAAAATTACGAGGCCGCCATGCGGAGCCGCAGCAGCGCGGTGGTGATGCCGGGCTGGAGCATCGGCGATATGGCGTCGTCGCCCGGTATGGGCATGGCCTTGGATGCGCGGGAGATTTTGCCGCCTTTTTTTCCCGTCTTCCATCTGGAGGATGTGGTCTTCGGCCAGACGGTGTCGCTCTGCTGCCCCGAGGCGCTGGCGGCGCATCCGCCCCTGGCGATCCGGCACGATCCCGAGGGAGAGCCGCTGCCGGTGCGGCCCTGCGATCTGGCGCGGGTTCCCTCGGTGGTCTTCGAGTTCGCCCAACTTTTGCGCGACGTGCTGGGCGGTTTTACCCAGCCCGCGGGCGAGGCGGCTCCGGAGACCGTGCTGCCGCGGCTGGGGCGCTATTTCACCGAAATCGGAACGATGAGGGAGAGCGACTTCGACGAGTATTTGCGGACTCTCGTTTTCCAGGCGGCCAGCCGGACGGTGCGGGGCTGCGACCAGCGCATCCACCAGTGGGGCCACCTCGCCGCGTTCTGGAAACGCGATGCGGAAGCGTGGCGGGAGCACATTCGCCAGAGCGTGCTCCAGCCGGATTTCGAGATTCCGCGGGAGCTCAAGACCGGCGGGCGGGACGCGGCCCAAAACCGGCGTCTGATTCAGCGGCTGCTCTCGCGCTACGGCCGGCTGCTGGAAGCGTGGCCCGCCATCTGGCGGGCGGCGGAGCGGCTGGACTGGGCGTGAGCGGCGAAAGCGCGGCCGATTAGAACTGCACCGTCACACCCAGCGTGAGGCCGGCGGAAGTGTAGTCGAAGAGGTCGTCCGACGAGGCGTTATGAAGGTAAGTGCCGGTCATGTTGCCGAAAATGTTTTCCGTAAATTGGTAGAGCAGACTGGTGCCGAAGGCGTGGCGCACATCGCTGCGATCGCGGGTGGAGAAGTCTTCGTAGCGAATCGAGTAAAACGGCTGGATGAACAGCCGGTCGCGGAGCTGATGGGTGACGCCGACGAGCACCTGATGGGCGTCGCGGTCGTCGCGGGAAGGCGCGGCATAATAGCGCGAAAACTGATAGCCGCCGAAGGCCACGGTGCGACCGCGGTTGAAAGTCCAGTCGTGATCGGTGCCGGCGGTGAGGGCGAGGGCGGAGGACAGGCGGTCGCCATCCATCCGCCCGTACCAGTAGGGCTCGGCCCCGATATAGAAGCGCGGCAGGCGGGTGGCCAGGCGGTAGGTGAGCGTGGCGCCGCCGCTGGCGCCGAAGAAGCTGCGCGATCCGTGATCGGCGTAGGTGGCGTTCTCGATCCGGCCGACCAGATCGAAGTCGAAGCCCTGGCCGAGCGGAATATTCATCCCGGCCTCCAGGGTGGGCTGAAAGATCAGGTCGGAGCTGCTGTGCGAACCTTGCAGCCGGGCGTTGGAGGTGAAGGTGCCGTCGGCCCGGAAGCTCGATCGGAAGGTGGGCTGAAACGCCTGCGTGTTGACCTCGCGGATGTCGCCGAGGTCCGCCCGCGCGGAATCGCTCAGGTAGGAGCCGGCGGAAAGCGTTTCCTCATAGCCAGCCTGGACGGGGCTGAGGGCGATGGCGACGGCGGCCAGAGAGAAGATCAGAGTGCGCATGACTAGGTAACTTTCAGTTCGGCCTATTTTAGAAACCAGGGACCTGGCCCCCGTAAGGATCAGGGGGCGGCTGCTTCATTTCCTCGATTTCCTTCTCGGGCTCATCCGCGGTTTCCCGCTTGGGCTTCGGCACGCGGATGCGGGGATCCACCTGGGTGATCTCGCCCCGCTCGATCAGGCGCAGCAATTCCCGCGGGATATCACTGCCGAAGAGACCCGCTGGAATGGCGAACGGATCCTCCGGCAACGGCCCCATCCGCACGAGATAACCGTCCCGCACGCTCAAAGGATCGAATTGGAATACGCGGTAGCCGCCGTTCACATATTCCACCGCTTCGCCCGCGTGGACGACCGTGCCATCCGGCATGGTGATCTCACCGATGAGGACCGCGATCAGGTTTTCCGCCACGAGACCCACCGTGCCCGTGATGGCCGCGGTGAGGGCGGGCGTCTTAATCGTCGTGCCCGCCGACTTGGGCGGCACCGCGAAGAGCATCGCTCCCTTTTTCAGCTCCAGCGTGCGGGCGCTGTCGAAAGTGAACACTGTGTTCTGCCCGATGCGCGCCAGGCTGCCATCGGGAAAGGTCAGTTCCGCGCGGGACTTATCCTCGGTGACGACGAATTTATCCGCGTTCACCAGATCCTGGAGTTGCGCCGCCGCTTTCCGGCCGTCGCTCCGCGCGCCGATGCTCACCGAGTTTTCAAGCTTCGAGACGTTTGCCGAATCGAAGGGCACCGCGGCGTGCGCGGGTGTGGAAAAAGCGATAGCGCAGGCCAAAGTGAGCGTCGCGCCGACACTGCGCTGCGTGAGGGTAGGTTCGCCGGAAATCACGCGAGGGATCATTTCGATGCGCGGATGATGATCAAGTAAAATTTAAAATGAGTTTTTGAGCCGCTTCCTCCAGGCTTCTCGCGCCGCAGCCGGATGAGCTAAGCTCGCCCGATGGCGCAATCCCGCAGACATCTCAAAAGCCTTACCCTGCTGAGCCTGGGCTGCACCGCCGCGGTGGCGCTGGCCTGGACCGTCTGGCCGCAGATGCGGGACCGCGATCTGAGTGCCCGGGACACGCTTGTCGTCAATGGCCGCGAAGCCCCGCGCGATCCGGATCTAGTCTATCTCGCGATCGATCAGGAATCGACGCAGCTCGATCTCCCCCCCGAGCGGATCGCCGCCTCACCCGGCCTGCGGCTTATGAAAAGCCCCTGGCCCTGGTCGCGCCGGATCTATCCGATGATCATCGAGCGGCTATTCGCCGAGGGCGCGCGCGTCGTCGCTCTCGACCTCCTCTTCCTCGCCGCCACGCCCGAAGATCCGGAGTTCAAGCGCGTGCTCGATCGCTATCCCGATCGCCTCGTTATCGGCGCAAATGTCGGCGGGTCCGAGCGGGAATATTTCCGCAATCTCACCATCGCCGCTCCCTCCGATTCGCTCATCTCGCCCGCGCTCGTCACCGACCCGCGGGTCGGCTTCGTTAATTTCTGGCCCGATGTCGATGGCGTCGTCCGCGCCGCCCGCTACCGGCTCAGCCGCGAGCAGCTCGCCGGCCTGCCCGCCGATACCGGCAGCCCGCCCATTTTCTCCCTCACCGCCCGCCTGCTGCAAAAAATGGGCCGCGAAGAAGCGGTCCCCGCCAGCTACGATGCGCTCAACTTCCGCTTTGCCGGCCCTCCCAACGTCGGCTTCCCCAAGCATCCCCTCTACGAAATCTTCCTGCCCCAGTCCCTCCGCGGCCCCGACTTCCCCCCCGGCTTCTTCCAGGGAAAAACCGTGCTCGTCGCCCCCGACGGCAACTTTTTTCACGACGAGCACACCGTCCCCTATACCGCGCACGGCGGCCGGCTCATGCCCGGCCCCGAGTTGCACCTGAACGCCCTCAACGCCGCCCTCGCCGGCGAATTTCTGCGCGAGACCAGCGTCGCCTTCAACTTGCTCCACATCGCCGGCGCCGGCCTCGTCGCCTGGCTCCTCGGCTTCCTCCTGCGGCCGCCCGTGCTCCGTTTTTTCCTCGTGCTCGCCGCCGCCCTCGCCCTCTTCGGCCTCGCCCTTCTCCTCTACAATGCCGGCTACTATCTCCTCATCCTCAGCCCCATCCTCGCCCTGCTCAGCAGCGCCATCACCTTCCTCGTCTGGGAGCAGGTGCTCGAAAGAGTCGAGCGCACCCGCACCCGGCGCACCCTCGAGCGCTACGTCTCCCGCGACGTCGTCGCCGAGCTGCTCGATAATCCCGCCACTTTTTTCCATGCCCTCGGCGGCCTCCGGCGCGACGTCACCGTCCTCTTCACCGACCTGCGCGGCTTTACCGCCCTCACCGAGAAAGCCGACTCCGAAGCCCTCGTCACCCAGCTCAACGAATACTTCACCGAAATGGTCAAACACATTTTCCGCCATCGCGGCTCCCTCGATAAATTCATGGGCGACGCCATCATGGCCGTCTTCGGCAACCTCCACACTGGCCAGCAGACCCAGGACGTCGAAGCCGCCATCGAAGCCGCGCTCGGCATGAAAGCCAGCCTCGCCGAGCTCAACCAGCGCTGGAAACAGGACGGCCGCCCCGCCCTCGGCATGGGCGTCGGCATCAACCACGGCGAAGCCATCGTCTGTAACCTCGGCTCCGAGCAGAAACGCGATTTCACGGTCATAGGCGACACCGTCAACCTCGGCTCCCGGCTCGAAGGCCTCACCAAAGAGTACGGCCTCGACTTCATCATCGGCGAACAGGCCGCCGAGCTCGCCCGAGACCGCTTCCAGCTCCAGCTCGTCGATCGCGTCCGCGTGAAAGGCAAAAGCCAGCCCGTCCGCGTTTACACCGTCCTCGGCCGCGCCTCCGACCCCCCCCCGCCCCAGCGCCTCGAGTATCTGCGCGCCTACCATGCCGCCATGGCCCACTATACCGCCGCGAACTTCATCGAAGCCAGCGCCGGATTCCAGCATTGCCTGACCCTCCAGCCCGGCGACTCACTTGCCACTGTTTACCACCGTCGCTGCGAAGATCTGCGGCTCCATCCCGTCGGCGAAGAGTGGGACGGTGTTTACACCATGACCCAGAAATAGCCCCGCCCCCGTGCGACGAATCACCGGGTAGGGTGGGCGTCCCGCCCGCCGTCTCCGGCGCCCCGCCGGAGACCTCCCCTCTTCCGGCCCAGCGACTCCTCCACCCGCCCCCGCAGGATCCGCCCTCCGCCTCGCCGCCTATCTCAAGGCGAGCCATCTTCAGATCCAAATCCCCAGCCCTCGACCCACTTGGAAACGAGGAAGACCCAATAAAGACACCGTATAGCACCACCAAGTTTGCGGCGGGTGAACTGCCGGGTTATTGACTCGACACTACTTCTAACTACCTCGGCGGGATCAGTGACTCTCTTCGGGCACAGCCCCCGCATCGTGCGCACCATCGGATGGAACAGGCCAAACAGAAATAAACTCCAATAGCGCCCAGGCAGATGCTGGCGGGTCCAACCAGCTCGCCGCCACTCCCGCTTCCCGGCCAGCGCCTCCTCGCGTCTGCTAAACTCGCGCACCAGCCGCCAGTGGCTCTGCTTGCTGGGATCGAGGAACGGGAGAGCCTGGCAAAATCGTTCAAAGTCCGAGCACGAGAGCCTGGCACGGTCGCGCTTTACACTTTTGCCGTCACCCTCGAAAGTCCTCCACCCATGTGGAAAGGACGTTTCACCCAGCCAACTTCGCCGCTCCTCCAGCGTTACAGCGAGTCCGTCTCGTATGACTGGCGGCTCTACCGGCAGGACATCCGCGGCTCGATCGCGCACGCCACCGCGCTGCTCGCCGCGGGCCTCATTTCCCCCGAGGACCTGACCGCCATCACCGAAGGCCTGGAGCAGATCGGTAGGGAAATCGAGGGCGGGCAGTTCGAGTTCGATCCCGCTCTCGAGGATATCCACATGAATATCGAGGCGGCGCTGACCCGCCGCATCGGCGAGGCCGGCGCGCGGCTGCACACCGCCCGCAGCCGCAACGATCAGGTCGCGCTCGATATCCGCCTCTATCTGCGCGAGGAATGCGACGCCGTGAACGCGCTCCTGCGCGATCTGCAGCTCGCGCTCGTCGAGCTGGCGGAGAAAAACGCCGCCGTCATCATCCCCGGCTACACCCATCTCCAGCGGGCTCAGCCCGTCATGTTCGGCCATCACCTGCTGGCTTACGTCGAAATGCTGGAGCGCGATGGCGGTCGCGTCGCCGACGCGCGCGGGCGGCTGAATGTGATGCCGCTGGGTTCCGGCGCGATCGCGGGTTCGACTATCGTGTTGGATCGAGAGCTCGTGGCGCGTTTGCTCGATTTTCCAGAAGTGACCCGCAACAGCATGGATGCTGTGAGCGATCGCGACTTTGTCTGCGAGCTGCTGGCGGCCTTTGCCTTGATCGGCATGCACCTTTCCCGGCTGAGCGAAGATCTCGTTTTCTGGGCCTCGACGGAGAGTCGGCTCATTCTCTTGAGCGACGCCTACACGACCGGCTCCAGCCTGATGCCGCAAAAGAAAAACCCGGATGTCGCCGAGCTCACGCGCGGCCGCACGGGACGGCTCTACGGAAATCTGATCGCGGTGCTGACGACGATGAAGGGTCTCCCGATGACCTACAATCGCGACATGCAGGAAGATAAGGAGCCGCTCTTCGACTCGCTCGACACGATCAAGGCGGCCCTGGAAATCCTCGCCGGGATGTTGCGCGAGGCTTCGCTCGATGAAGAGCGCGCCCGAGAAATGGTGCGCGATCCGAATCTGCTGGCGACCGATCTGGCGGATTACCTGGTTTTGCACGGAGTGCCTTTCCGGCAGTCGCATGAGGTGATCGGGCGGGCGGTTGCGCTCTGCGCCGAGCGCCGCTGCGAATTGACCGATCTGACCCTGGAAGATTATCAGGCGTTGTCGTCGGCGTTTGCCGCCGATGTGTTCGAAACATTGAACCTCGATCGGGCCATGGCGGCGCGCGCGGCCATCGGCGCGCCGTCCCCGCAGAATCTGCAACGCGAACTGGAGACCTGGCGTGCCCGACTTTCATAAATTCACCCTCGACCGCGATGGCTGGGAAACGCTGGCCAGCCGGGTGACCTACGCCAACGACTACCTGGAAGTTCGCCAAGTCGAGGTCCGCACGCCGGGCCGTTCCGAGCCGCGCTCCTGGACCGTGGTGCATCGCAAAGGCGCGGTCGTCGTCGCGCCGGTCACGGAGGATGGGCGGATTCTGCTGGTGCGGCAGGAGCGTGTCCCGGTGCGGCGGGCATTGTGGGAACTGCCCGCGGGCCAGATCGAGGAGAGCGAGGAACATAGCGAAGAAATCATCCACGCCACCGCCCTGCGCGAGCTTCGGGAGGAAACGGGCTACGAACTCGCCGAAGGGGGACGCCTCACTTCACTAGGCTACTTTTTCCCGTCGGCGGGTTTTACCGATGAGCATAGTCATCTTTTTCTCGCTCGCCCGGTGATCCCCAGCCCGAATGGACATCGGCATGACTGCAATGAAGTGATCACTGAGTGCCGCGCATTCACGATCGACCAGTGGCGCGACATGATCGTCTCCGGCGAAGTCTGCGACGCGAATACGCTCAGCGCTTTTGCCCGCCTGAACGCGCTCAACCCGATCGGAGCCTAAGCGCTCGCCTGCCTGATGTCCTTTCTGCGCAAGATATTCAAGTTTCGGGAAACGCCGGATCCGGCCTCGGTCAAACCGTTCCTGGATCACCTGGAAGACTTGCGCTGGACGGTGATGAAGATGGTCGGCGCGCTGGCCGTGGGGATGATCGTCGCGTTTTCCTTCCGGGTGGAAATCATGCGCGTCCTGCAAAAGCCATTGCGGGACATCGATCCGGAGCTGGTCAACTCCTTGCAGGTGCTGGGAATATTGGATCCGCTGGTCATCTCGCTGAAGCTGGCGTTTTACGTCGGGATCATTATCTCGTTTCCTTTTCTGATCTATTTTCTCGCGCAGTTCGTTATTCCAGCGCTGACCACTTCGGAGAAGAAGCTGGTGATACCGGTCATCTTGGGAGGGTTTCTGCTCTTTTCTGGCGGGGTAGCGTTTTCGTATTTCTATGTGCTGCCGCAGACGTTGCGGTTCTTTTTTGGGTTCTCGGCGGATCTCGATTTGATTCAGCGGCCAACGGCGGTGAGCTATTTTTCTTTTGTGTCGCACCTGAGCATTTCGCTGGGAGCCGCGTTTGAATTACCGCTGGTGGTGCTGGCTTTGAATTATCTGGGATTCCTCAGTCATCAGAAAATGAGGGAGACCCGCATCTTCGCGATTCCGATTCTGTTTGTCCTGGCCGCCATCATTGCGCCGACGCCAGATCCGTTCACGCTCTTCGCGGTGGCGATTCCGATGTGCCTGCTCTACGAAGGCTGCATCTGGCTGATCTACTTTCTGGAACGAGCCCGGGCGAAGCGGTCGCTGGCGGTGCTGCCGTCGGGGGAGTGAAAGGAGCCCGGACCTCCGGTCCGGAGTTGAAGGTGTGTGACACCGGACCGCAATGTGCAGCAAGGAGCGCGGACGTCCCGTCCGCCACCAAAAACCTAATTAGATAGACGTGGCGGGCAGGATGCCCGCGCTCCGTGACTGCGGACCTCTGGTCCGCTGTGGTACGGTTTACACCGGACCGGAGGTCCGGGCTCCTTTCTCTGGGTCGCTCTCTTCGGCGGTCTTGATGTAGGAGAGGAAGACGTTTTCCAGGTCGCCGGATTCGTGCGATTGCTGACGCAGTTGCTCGACTGTGCCCAGCGCGATCAGTCGTCCTTCATTGATGATCCCGATCCGGTCCGCCATCTCCTCGGCCACCGGCAGGGTATGGGTGGAGAGAAAAATGGTGGTCCCGGCCCGGCTGCGAGCCTTGAGTTCGTCCTTCACGATGCGGGCGTGGGTCGGGTCGAGGCCGACCATCGGCTCGTCGATCACAATGACCCGCGGATCGTGCAGCAGCGCCGCCGCGATGGCGACCCGCTGTTTGGTGCCATGACTTAGATTCTCGGTCAGTTCCTGCGCGAAAGGCTGAAGGTTGAACTTCTCGAACAGGCGGTCGATTTTTCGCGCCAGCTCCGCGCGATCCACGCGAAAAAGCTCGCCGACAAATTGCAGGAATTCGCGAGAGGTCAGCTTGTCGTAGAGAAACGGGAAGTCGGGAATATAACTCATCAACGCCTTGGCGGCTTCCGGATGCGTCCGCAGATCATATCCGCCCACACTGCAGGAACCGGAAGTCGGCCGGAGCAGACCGGTGAGCATCTTGATCGTGGTGGTCTTTCCCGCGGCATTGGGGCCGAGAAAGGCGAAAAACTCCCCTTGCGAAATATCGAGATCCAGCTCTTCGACCGCGGTGAGTCGTCCGAATCGCTTGTGAAGTTGCTGGGTTCGAATCATGGCAGGGGAGCGTCAGGGCATAAGATCGCTGGGGGACAGCTCGAGGCCGAAGGGCGTTTTCACCATTAACACCTGCCCGAGCTGGCTGACGAATATCTCGGCCAGCGTGGTGTTCTCCCGCTGGATGATCAAACTGTAGGCTTGGACCTTTTCGTCGCGATAGCCAAAGGTGGAGTAATGCGCGCTCAGTTTCACCGACCCGCCCGAGGCGGAAGCTGTCTCCAGGATGGCGGGATCGACTCCAAGATCCGCGGCTAGACGTTCCAGGTCGTTCCGCCTCAGCGAAATAGTGCCGTCCCGGTAGATTTCGCCCTCCATTTCGAGGGAATATTTGAGGGAATGGGCGGCGGAATTCAGCCGATAAATGAAGCGCGTCCGCTGATCCCGCAGTCCGAGCGATCCCCTGGCCTCGGTCACCTCCAGGGCGGGATCGAAGTTCATCTCACCCTCGAGCGACAAACGATCGTGGGGCAGGTAACTGGCGCGCAGCAACGCGTGGCCCCCGTATCTGAGAATCCGTTCGCCGTTGGCCTCGATGACGGGGTTGATTGAAACGGTGCCGTAAGTGAGCCGGTTGTGCTTGATGCTGAGGGTGGAGGACTGCCCATGCTCGAAGAGAAGCGCGAGCACCCGCGCGGGCGGGACTTCGCGGAGGACGGAGGCCTCGGGCTGGATTTGCATCCGGACCAGCAGCGTGGTCATGGTCAGCCAGAACACGATGATGACGGCAAAAATGAGCCGATTCATGATTTCCGGGGCTGCTCGATCATGGCGTAGGCGTTGTGATTATGGATCGATTCGAAATTCTCCGCCTCGATCCGATACCAGCTGATGTTGGGCTCCTTCTCGCAGCGGGCGGCGACGTTGCGAACCAGATCCTCCACGAAGACAGGGTTGGCAAAGGCGCGTTCGGTCACCACCTTTTCATCGGGGCGTTTAAGCAGGGAATAAAGTTCCGAGCTGGCGCTTATTTCGACGAGGCGGATGAGCTCCTCGATCCAGATCGGTTTTCGGAAACGAACCGCGATGGTGACCTCGCCCCGCTGATTGTGAGCGCCGTTTTCGCTAATCGCTTTGGAACAAGGACACAGCGTCGTGACCGGGACGACGACAGTTAAGATAAAATCGCGGCCTGCCGGGGAAGCCGTTGCGTAAAAGATGCACCGATAATCCATTAAGCCCACCGCGCCAGTGGATGGAGCGGATTTTTCCAGAAAAAAGGGAAAATTAAATTCCACGTGTGCGCAGTCCGAATTCAGCCGGGAGAGCAGGGCATCGAGGATATTCTGAATGTTGTCCACATGCAAAACCCGCCCGTGGGCGTTGAGCACTTCGATGAAGCGGCTCATGTGGGTCCCCTTGAATCGGTGCGGCAGATCCACGGTCAGCGAAACGGTCGCCACGGTGCTCTGAGTGGCATGCGCCTTATCGCGGATCTCGATCGGATACCGCACCCCTTTCACCCCCACGCGGTCGATCGCGAGCTGACGGAAGTCAGGTTCGCTTTGAGTGTCGTTAAGGCTGGCAAATTCGGAACGAACCATGCAAGGCCGAGGATAGTCGCGTTCCGCATCCGGGGAAAGTTGAGAGTTGAGGCGGCGGGCCAATGCGGGGAAGCTAGCCCGCTCATGCGACCCTATCTAGATCTTCTCCAGCTCGTGCTCGATGAGGGCCGCTTCAAGGGCGATCGAACCGGCACGGGAACGTATTCCGTGTTTGGGGCGCAGCAGCGTTTCGATCTGAGCCGCGGTTTCCCGGTGCTGACGACCAAGAAGCTGCACCTGCGCTCGATCATTCACGAGCTGCTCTGGTTTTTGCGGGGGGAGACGAATATCCGTTATCTTCGCGAAAACGGCGTCACGATCTGGGACGAATGGGCGGACGAAAACGGAAATTTGGGGCGAGTCTATGGGGCGCAATGGACCGACTGGCGAACGGCGGACGGACGCTCGATTCATCAGATTGACGAGGTCATTACCCAGATCAAAACAAACCCCGACAGCCGACGACTGATCGTTTCGGCCTGGAATCCTGGGGAGGTGGAGGGCATGGCGCTGCCACCGTGCCATACGCTCTTCCAGTTTTATGTGCGGGACGGCCGATTGAGCTGCCAGCTCTACCAGCGGTCGGCCGATTTGTTCCTGGGAGTGCCGTTTAATATCGCTTCCTACGCCTTGTTGACCATGATGGTGGCGCAGGTGTGCGAGTTGGAACCGGGCGACTTCGTGCACACGTTTGGCGACCTCCATCTCTATGCCAACCATGTGGAGCAGGCGCGGGCTCAACTGGGCCGCGAGCCGCGGGCCTTGCCGGCCATGAAGCTGAACCCGGCGATTAGAGACATCCACGCGTTCACGTTCGAGGATTTTTCGCTGACCGGTTATGAGCCTCATCCCGCGATCAAGGCCCCCATCGCCATCTAGCATGAAAGCGATCGCCGCCATGTCTGAAAACCGGGTCATCGCCCGCGACGGAAAACTTCCCTGGCATTTGCCCGAGGATTTCAAATGGTTCAAGCAAATGACCACCGGCCACACTATGGTCATGGGCCGGAAGACCTTCGAGGCTTTCGCTAAACCGCTGCCGAACCGGCGGCATGTCGTCCTCTCTCGCACCGGATTTCGGGCCGATGGAGCGGAAGTGGTCGAGTCCCTGCAGCATTTCGATCCCACAGACTATGAGGGCGAAGTGTTTCTGATCGGGGGTGGGGAACTCTTCGGGCAACTGCTGTCGCGGTGTTCGGATCTTTATCTGACCGTGGTCAAGCGCGAGGTGGAAGGAGACGTGTTTTTTCCGCCCTTTGAGGAGGAGTTCGCTCTCGTGGCCGTTTTGCGGGAGACGCCCGAATTCGAGGTTCGGCACTATCGGCACCGCAGTCTGCTCTTGGCGTGACCCGCCGCCGCTGTATCACGCAAGGATCACGGCGTGATCGGTAACATCGGCGAAATCGGGAGATCTCAGGGATGGGTGTTTGATGGGGCGCTCCTCCACCTTGCCTTGCCCCTGCTTAACCAGCCCTTCCTAAATAATGTGATTGGCGTTCACCGCCGGGCGGCTACGGTTTCCCGCCATGCTTAGCGCCGGAATCGTAGGTCTCCCCAATGTCGGTAAATCGACCCTCTTCAACGCCGTCACCCGCACCCGCAAGGCGCAGGCGGCCAATTACCCTTTTTGCACCATCGACCCCAATGTCGGCGTCGTCACCGTGCCCGACCCGCGTTTGCAGGCGCTCTCCGACCTGTCGCGCTCCCAAAAACTGATCCCCGCCGCCATCGAATTCGTCGATATCGCCGGGCTCGTCAGCGGAGCCAGCCAGGGCGAGGGACTCGGCAATCAATTCCTCAGCCACATCCGCGAAGTGGATGCCATCGTGCAGGTCGTCCGCTGTTTCGAGGATGACGACATCCATCACGTCGCCGGCTCCGTCGATCCCGTGCGCGACATCGAAGTCATCACCACCGAACTCGTCCTCGCCGACATGGCCGCGATCGCCAAACGCCAGAGCCGAGTGCGGAAAGAAGCCCGCTCCGGCGACAAGCAAGCCAAGGCCGAACTAGCCATCGCCGACAAACTCCTGCCCCACCTCGACAGCGGCAAACCGGCCAATACCCTCGGCCTGTCCGACGACGAGCGGAGGATCCTGAAAGGTTTTTTCCTGCTCACCAGCAAGCCCGTCCTCTTCGCCTGCAACGTTGCCGAATCCGACCTCGCGGGTCTGGCCGCCGAAATTGAGCTCGGCCACGGCCAGGAAGGCGGCCAACCGCGGGACGGACACCGCCAGGAAGGCGCCGCCCGTTTTGTCTCCGCCGTGCAGGATTACGCCCGCGCCGATCTGAACGCCGAGGCCGTCGTCATCAGCGCGCAGATCGAGAGCGAGCTGACCGAACTTTCCGAGCAGGAGGCCGCCGATTATTTGCAAGATCTCGGCGTTCAGGGCAGTGGCGTCGGCTCACTGATCCGGGCGGTCTATCATCTGCTCGGCCTCCGCACTTACCTCACCACCGGCGAGCAGGAAACCCGCGCCTGGACCATCACCGCCGGCGACAAAGCGCCCGCCGCGGCCGGTGTGATCCACAGTGACTTCGAGCGTGGCTTCATCGCGGCCGAGACCATCGGTTTCGACGAACTCATGCGCTTCGGCTCCTTCGCCAAAGCTCGCGAGGCTGGCAAACTCCGTATCGAAGGCAAAGAATACACCGTGCAGGACGGCGATGTGGTTGAATTCCGGTTTAACGTGTAGCCCGACTTTCTTAGCTAGCCCGACTTCGCGGATTCGGGGGCGCTTTCAACTTTTTTCGCGTCGCAAGGCGTTGATAATCAGTGAAGCGGTGTGGCGAAAAGCCGGGAAAAGGGCTGTAGTGCAGACCTACCCTGTTC
>JBGTNO010000312.1:0-2596 GCA_041743065.1 Chthoniobacterales bacterium | reverse complement strand
AGCGCGGACATCCTGTCCGCCACCACAAATCTAAATGGATAGAGGTGGCGGACAGGATGTCCGCGCTCCGTGCGGCGACGACGCCCGATCAATTCGGTCCAACCACTTTCCGTCACACCCGGCGGACTTTGTGATTCATGCTCCGATCTGTCGGGTCGATACAGATTCTTGCATTGGACCCTTGCCGCGTCCGGCTCTCCGCGCTCAATTTATGAACTCAGATACGTATGACTTCTGCCAGGGGAAAATCGACCGGTGATGAGGCCCAACTGGACTTCACTTTTCAGGATGCCCCGGCGCAGCCGGGGTTGCCGGGTCTGGAGGGGGACGCGTTGGCGGCGTGGCGGGAAGAGCGTCGGCAGGCCAACGAGGCGCTCTGTCGGAAGCTGGGCCTGCCGATCAACCACCGGGCGGAAGTCAACCTCGCGCAGGGAATGACTCTCCGGGGATATCTGCGGCTGGCGCAGGAAGTAATCTGGATCCAAGGTAGTCGGCAGACGCTGATTCTTGCCGTCGATGCGGTGACTTTCCGGCTGGTTGATGTTGAATCCGCCGTCCGACTTGATGGGTGAAGGTGGTCGCGCTGGTAGTGATTGGATAGTTGTCTAGATAGAGAGAGGCTTGCGGCCTTCGCAGCCTGGTGAAAAAATTGTCATCCTAAGCGAAGCGAAGGATCTCCGGCGCCGACAGTCAACCCCTCTCTCTAGCTCACGCGTCTAGCAGGTCCCGCATGTATTGGGCGGGGACGAAGTTTTCGATCAGCACGACGGTCTCGCCGTGGCGATGCATGCGGACCTGCGGGACGTTGATCTCGGGCGTCTTGCTCGGCGAGAACAGGATGTCGTCGTGAGTTGCGTTCATCTTGTTGGCGAAACGATCGGGCGTGAGCTTGCCACCAAGATGATCGGACCGGCCGGTCGCCACATGCAGGGTGCCGAGCACTTTTTCGTCCTGAATGTCGCGACCGGCAACGGGCAGCACCTGGGTGCCGAAACCGAGTTCGCCCAGCTCGCCCGTCACCGGATCGGTGTCGAGCTTCCGCTGGTGCGCGGCGACGGTGTCCGGGTCGCCTTTGATCAACTCGACTTTGCGAATCAGGCCGCCGCTGACGTGCATGAGGCCGAGGGTGCCCTCCTCATATTTCAGGGGAAATTCCCCTTCGGCGCTCTCGGGCACGTAATAGATTTCACCGGCGGGGAGATTGGCCACATCGGGGCCGCCGCGGCAGAGACCGTGACTTTTCTGGGCCTCCTGGCCGCCGAGGATGAGCTTGAGGGTGTGCGTCTTGCGCCCGATGGCGAAATCGATCTCGACCCAGTCGGCGCCGGTCATGCCGAGCCGCAGCTTTTCCGCTTCGGCGCTGACTTCGTCGTAATCGACGGAAAGGCCGGAGCTGAGGATGATGTCGTTCAGCCCGTGCAGGGTGGCGCCGCGAAAATCGTAACGCTTGGCGAAAGCGGTGAGCGGCGCGGTGGCGGAGTAGGTGGAAATGACGAGCACGAGGTCGTATTTCTGGTAAACGTCGCGTTCCAGGCTGATCTGGCGGCCGTTGGTGGCAAAGGCGACCTCGGGCAGGTCAAGGTTGCTGCCGCCGGTGATCTGATAGGCGAAAAGCTGGCCGCCCTTGAGTTCAAGTTCGTCGAGGACGCCGTTCTGGAAACCCTTGTAAAACACCTCGTAGGCGTGGCGCTGGATGTCGAAGGAAAGATCTTTCAGGAAGCGGAAGTCCGTGATTTCCCGGGGATCGGGCAGGTCGATCAGGATGCAAACGCGCTGACCGGGCTGGGGATCGAAGACGGTGCGCAGCAGCCGACTGAGGCTGAAGGGCGGGAAGAGGCGGGGTAGCTGGTGCCGGGGTGGGGCGATGGTGGCGGTGGGCATGAGATTGAGGGCTTTTAAAATCTGAGTTTGTGCAAGAGGCTCTACGTTTCCAGAAGGGCAGACGTGCCGCATTATTCCGAAAATCCGATCGAATTCCAGATCCGCGGGCAGCGGCTGGATTTGACCCTGCGCGGGATGGTCATGGGCATCTTGAACTGCACCCTCGATTCCTTTTCCGACGGGGGCAAGTTTCTTTCGCCCGAAGCGGCTTTGGCCCAGGGCCGGCGGATGATCGCGGGGGGCGCGGAGATTATCGACATCGGCGGCGAGTCCACCCGCCCGGGCGCGGAACCGGTGCCGGAAGCGCTGGAAAAGGAACGCGTGCTCCCGGTGATCGAGGCGCTGGCGGCGGAGGGCGGTGCGATTCTTTCGGTCGATACGTCGAAGCCCGCCGTGGCCCGCGCGGCGGTGGCGGCGGGGGCGCGGATCATTAACGATGTGACCGGTCTGCGCGATCCGGCCATGATCGAGGTGGCGCGCGAGACCGGCGCCGGCGTGGTGGTGATGCATATGCGGGGCACGCCGCGCACCATGCAGCGGAATCCGCAATACGATGACGTGGCGCGCGAAGTCCGGGATTTTTTTCGACAAGCGCTGGACCGGCTCCTAGAGTGCGGGCTCGATCCTCGTTGTGTGGCCTTCGATCCCGGGATTGGCTTCGGCAAGACCCTCGCGCACAACTTGCAATTACTGAAGGCGGCGGCCTCTCTCCCGA
>JBGTNO010000311.1:0-11827 GCA_041743065.1 Chthoniobacterales bacterium | reverse complement strand
GCGCTCAACGCCCAGTTCGCCTCGGCGGCCCATCAGGCGTTGGAAACCGCGCAGACCCGCTTCCTCGAACGCGCCGATGCGCGTTTCAAACAGTCGGAGGAACTGGCGGGCCGCAACCTCAAATCGATGCTTCAACCCGTCAGCGACCGGCTCCAGCGTTACGAGGAGGCGGTCGGCCAGGTCGAGCTCGAGCGCAAAGGCGCGTTCGACCAGCTGAAGGGCCAGCTCGAAGGGCTGCGCGTCGGCCAGGAAAAAGTCTCCAGCGAGGCCGCCAAATTGGTCAATTCGCTCCGCAACGCTCCCAAATCCCGCGGCCGCTGGGGCGAGCAGCAGTTGAAAAACGTGCTCGAAACCTGCGGCCTTTCGGAGCACACCGACTTCCAGACCGAGGTCAGCGTCGCCCAGGAAAACGGCGGCCGCCTCCGTCCCGACGCGATCGTGCGCGTCCCCGGCGGCCGCAGCCTGGTGATCGACGCCAAGGTGTCGCTCAACGCCTATCAGGACGCGTTTGGCGCCGTCGATGAGGGGGAGCGGGCGCTCGGCCTCGCCACTCATGCCGCCTCTATGAAGGCCCACGTGAAAAGTCTTTCGGATAAGGCCTATTGGAGCCAGTTCGCCGACGCGCCCGATTACGTCATCATGTTTGTGCCGGGCGAACATTTCCTCTCCGCCGCGCTCGAGCACGATCCGACGCTCTGGGATTTCGCATTCGACAAAAGAGTGCTGCTCGCCACTCCGACCAACCTGATCGCCATCGCCCGCACGGTCGATGCCGTCTGGCGGCAGGAAAAAATGGCGAAACAGGCCCAGGAAATCGGCGCGCTCGGCAAGGAACTCTACGATCGCCTCGCCAAGGCCGCGGTCGATCTCCGCAAAGTCGGCGGCGGCCTGACCAGCGCGGTGAACAACTACAACGCCTTCGTCAGCAGCTTCGAAACGCGCGCGCTCGTCACCGCCCGCAAGTTCCGCGACCTGAATATCGAGCCCGGCGCACGTGACATCGACGAGGTGCCGCCGGTCGAGGCGCTGGCCCGCTACGGCGAAAGCCTTCCGCTGATGGAAGCGGGGCCGGCCGAAGAGACCGAGAAGGAGTGAGGCTCGCACCGGCGCATGCTCGCTCCGTTCTCACTCCAAATATTGCCGGGGGGCCAGCTCGTGCCAGCCGGGTCGGAGGTTCCCCAGAATGTCGCGACCGCCTTTGCGGAAAATTCAGCCGCCGGACTGCTCGCCCTGACGTTGGCCGATGCGGCGGAGACGGGTGACGCGGTCGTTCATTTCTGGCGGGAATATGCGCGGGAATATCTGACGCAGCTCTGCCAGTCGCCGCCGTTCGATCCCGCGGGCGGCTGGGAGACGGTGCCAGTGCCCGCGGAAATCGATGACTGGCGGGCACGAGCGCCCCTCGGTCGCGGGTTGGAATATCTCACGGTTGACCTGCTAGCCGCGCTTTGGCGGGCGATGGATCAGCGGGCGGCGGTGGAAGTGGCGGGCGAAGCGCACTCGATCGAGGGGTGGCTGAAGCGGCGCAACCCACTCTGGCGGATGGTCGGACGCGTCACCTTTCACCTCGCCGAGAATCCGCGGCGCGAGGATTTTCCCTTCGCGTTTCTGGCGACTTACACGCACCGGCTTTCGAGTGGCGGCGGCTTGCGGTATCTCCCGCTCGGCCAGGCGCTGAGCGAGTTTGCCGGGCAGAAAAATACGCGGGCGCTGCAATCGCTGCTCCATCCGGTCCGGCAGGCCGCGGAAAGCTGCGAGCTGGCGAGACAACTGCTGGAATCGCGCCGAATTTTCCACGCGCTGGCGTGGACGCCACGCGAGGCGCACGGCTTCATCCAGGCGATTCCCGCGTTCGAAGAGGCGGGGCTGATCGTGAAGGTGCCGGACTGGTGGCGCGGGCGGCGACCATCGCGGCCGCGGGTGCGGGTCACGGTGGATGCGGTCGGGCGGACCAGCGTGGGGATTGATTCGATGATGGGTTTCCGGGTCGATTTGGCGCTGGGGAACGAGCGCCTCTCGCGCGAAGAGTGGCAAGAGGCGCTCGCGGCGGGCGAGTCACTCGTGCGGCTGAAAGGCCAGTGGATCGAGGTCGATCGCGACCGGCTGGCAGCCGTGCTGGAGCGCTGGGAAAAGGCGGAGCGGGCGGCGGCGCACGGATTTTCGTTTCTGGAGGGCATGCGGCTGCTCGCCGGGTGGCCCACCACGGCCGGTGGAGCGGTCGAAGGCGAGGCGGAGTGGACGAACTACCAGGCGGGCGGCCGTTTGCGGGAGTTGCTGGAAACGCTGCGCGATCCGTCGCGGGCGGTCCAGGCGGTGGGTGGACTCGAACTCCGCGCGGATTTGCGGCCCTATCAACGGCAGGGCGTGAACTGGTTGTGGTTGCTGCACCAGCTCGGGATGGGCGGGTGTCTGGCCGACGACATGGGGCTGGGGAAAACGTTGCAGGTGATTGCGCTATTGCTGGCGATTCGGCAGTCCGGTCCGGCGAAGCCTGCCTTGATCGTGGTACCCGCCTCGCTTCTCGGAAACTGGCGGGCGGAGCTCGAGCGGTTTGCGCCCACGCTGCGAGTGAGCTATGCGCATCCTTCGCAGGAAAACGGCGAGCCCGTCACCCCAGCCGATGCGGTGCTCACGACCTACGGCATGTTGGGACGGCGGCCGGAGATATCCGGCGCCGAGTGGGGCCTCGTGGTGATCGACGAAGCGCAGGCGATCAAAAATGCGGGCGCAAGGCAGACCCGCGCCGTAAAAGCGCTGCGGAGTGAGCGGCGGCTCGCTCTCACCGGCACGCCCGTCGAAAATAGCGCCGGGGATCTGTGGTCGCTCTTCGATTTTCTGAATCCCGGCCTGCTGGGCAGCGCTTCCGATTTTCAAACCATGATCCGCACCGCGCGTGAGCGTTCCGAGGGCGAGGGTTTCGCCGCCCTCCGGCGCGCGGTCTCGCCTTTTATCCTGCGCCGTCTGAAAACCGATCCGACCGTCGCACCCGATCTGCCCGATAAGACCGAAGTGCGGGCCGCCTGTCCGCTCACGAAGTCCCAAGCCTCTCTCTACCGGAAATCCGTGCGGCAACTCGCGCAGGATCTGCGTGATCCGGATCGGTCTGGCATCGCGCGGAGCGGACTCGTCCTATCGTATCTGATGCGCTTCAAACAGATCTGCAACCACCCCGCGCTCTGGAGCGGAACCGGCGCTTTCCGCGCGGAGGAAAGCGGTAAATTCGGGCGATTGAGGACGATCGCCGACCAGGTGGCCGCCCGGGGCGAAAAGATGCTGGTCTTCACGCAGTTCCGCGAAATGACCGGGCCGTTGGCGGATGATTTGCGCGAGGCCTTCGGGCGCGCCGGGCTGGTGCTGCACGGCGGCACGCCGGTCGGGAAACGGCAGCGACTGGTGGAGCGGTTTCAGGCACCGACCGGCGCGCCCTTTTTCGTGATTTCGCTGAAAGCGGGCGGAACCGGTCTGAACCTGACCGCCGCATCGCACGTGGTTCATTTCGATCGCTGGTGGAATCCGGCGGTCGAGGATCAGGCGACCGACCGCGCTTTCCGCCTCGGGCAGAAACGGAACGTGATGGTGCACAAATTCGTCTGCCCGGGCACGATCGAGGAAAAGATCGACCGCCTGATCGGGGAGAAACGCGCCCTGGCCGATCAGCTCCTGAGTGGCGGCGCGGAAAAGGCGCTGACGGAGATGTCCGATGCTGAGCTGATGGATTTTGTGGCGCTGGACCCGGCGGCGGCCCAATCGTAGGGCAGATTTTTAATCTGCCTGGGGGAGCCGGGGGGAGGCAGATTAAAAATCTGCCTTACGTTCGCGGGCTGGCGTCGGTAGGTTTAGCGACATGGCTTGGTATCACGACGACGAGCGCTCGGATAGGTTGGCCGCCGTGGCTCGCGAAATCGCCCAACGCCGGGAGCGCGGGGAACCGTTCGTGCCGGTGGGGTGCGAAGTCGCGAGGGGGTTGCCCTGCCACACCTTCTGGGGCCGCGCCTGGTGTCAGAATCTCGAATCTTATGCTGACTATGAGTATCGGCTGCCGCGGGGGCGCAGCTACCTCCGGGAAGGCCACGTTTACGATTTGGCGATCACCCAAGGCACGGTCGAGGCCTATGTCACCGGCGGCGAGATTTATGAAGTCGCCATCCGGATTGAAGCACTCGACCAGGCGCGGTGGCGGGAAATCAAGCAGATCACTTCCGGGCGGATCACTAGTCTGGCGGATTTGCTTTCCGGCCAGTTGAATGACGAAATTCTCCACCTCATCACTGATCGAGAGCAGGGTCTTTTTCCCAATCCGGGCGAAATCACTTTCAACTGTAGCTGCCCGGACTGGGCCGACATGTGCAAACACGTGGCGGCGGTCCTTTACGGCGTGGGGGTCCGGCTGGATAGCGAACCGGCCCTCTTTTTCACCCTGCGCGGAGTCGATCAGAACGAGGTCGTCGGAGCGGCGCGAGCAGCGGTCGAGAGAGGCGAACATCTGCATACAGACGACCCCAGCACGGGCGTGCTGCGAGCCGGCGAACTGAGCGCCCTTTTCGGAATCGATCTGGGGCAGCCTGGAGCGGCTATCGCGATGGAGCGAAGGCCTCGCCAGTAGTCCTCCACTTTTCGACCGGCACCTGCGGGAGCGGAAATCGGAGAAAAACCCGCCCCATCCTTCTCCAAGAAACAGGGCGGAGAGGGGGGGATTCGAACCCCCGGTACCCTTTTGGAGTACGGCGCTTTAGCAAAGCGCTGCTTTAGACCACTCAGCCACCTCTCCGGAAATGTGGCGCGAATCTAGGCTCGGAGCGGCGGCGGCGTCAAAAGGTAATTGATGCCCGGCCCGCCTCGCCTAGTCTGAGGACGTGTTTTTTCTCTCGCGCCGCGCTTCCACCGTTTGGCTCATCGGTGTGCTTCTGGTCGCGCCCGGATGCGCGGGGAAGAGAAAGTCCGAAGCGAAAGCCGCCGCGACGAAAGCGGCGGTCGCCCCGCGCGAGATTGGGAAAATTGCCCTGGTCAATCCGGAGTTCGGTTTCGCCCTGATCGATGTCGATATGGGCTTTGCCCCACGGCTAGGGACAGCGCTGAAGACCTTTCCCCACGGGGCGGAGCCCGCGCCCAACGCGGAGACTTCCATTCTGACCGTGAGCAGGGAGCGCCGTCCGCCCTTTATCGCGGTGGATGTCGTCCGCGGGTTGCCGCAAAAGGGCGACGCTGTTTTCCAGTAACCATCCCGGCGTTACGGCGTCGGGCTGAGACTGGTCCAGTAAACCGCGTTGACCAGCCGATCATTCGTCTGCCGGAGACGCTTCGCCATTTCGCCCATGAGCGAGGAAACCATGTGGTAGCCCGCGGCCGGATGCGATTCCATGAACGAGCGCATCTCGGCGTAGCTGATCGACGCCAGCTCGACCTCGTCCATCGCGTAAATGCTCGCGGTCGCCCTCCCGGACTCGAAGAGATTCACCTCGCCCAGAAACCCGCCCGTCGGAATCCGCCCCAGCATCACCTCGCGTTTCTGCGCCATCCGGCGCACATGCACCGTGCCCCGCACGACCAGATACATCGCGTCCATCTCCTGCCCCTCCTGGATGATCCGCCGGCGCGGCGGATATTCCCTCAGTTCCAGGAGCTCGGCAAAAAGGTGCAGATCTTCGGCGTCAAGTTTCTGGAGAAAGGTCACCTGCTCCAGCAGCGGCATTTTCATGAGGAGCAGCGTAACCATCGCCCGTTGGCCTGACAAGCGGCGCGGTGAGTTTCGAAAAGACTGCCAGTCGCGTGGATCGACCCACTCGCTGCCGGTGTTAATCTTTTGCGCAGTTGCGGTTTTGGGTGTTAGCTTGCAGTTCTGATCATGAATATAATCGCCTCTCCTTTCAACTTATTCGGTCCGGATATGATCGTCATATTCCTGATTGTTCTGCTCCTCTTCGGCGCGAAGAAATTGCCGGAACTCGCCAAGGGCATGGGTCAAGCCATCCGGGAATTTAATTCGGCGAAGAACGATCTGGAGCGCGAGATTAACCGCCCGGTCAACGAACCCGGCATTCGCCTACCCGCTGAGCAGCAGCCTCATGTCGCCGCCTCCAGTGTGCCTCCCGCCGAGCCTCAGGCACCCGTCCCCGCAGAGCCCGGCGCGGAACAGTCCAAAGTCTAGAAAGTCGCCCTCTCATCTCCTCGCCCCTCTCCCTCGTTTCGCGACTCCTGCTGGCCACCATGCTGGCCGGATCGATGTCCGTCGCCCAGGCGGCTCAAAAAGTCACGATCGCCGGTTACAACCTGCGCAATTACCTCTCGATGAACCGGCGCGGCGAGACGGGCGGCGAAAGCCGCGTCGCCGGCAAGCCAGAGAAGGAAATGGAGGCGTTGCTGAAGGTCATTACCGAGATTCATCCCGACATTCTGGGGGTCTGCGAAATGGGGACGCGCCAGGACTTCGAGGATCTCGGAGCGCGGTTAAAGAAGGCCGGTCTGGACTTCCATGATTCGTATTATGAAGAGGCGGACGATGACCGCCATCTCGCCCTTTATTCCAAATATCCCATCGTGGCCCAGGCGGCGGCGAAAGCCTTGACCTACGATCTCAACGGCCAGGTGGCCCGGGTGCGCCGCGGTTTTCTCGACGTGACGGTGCAGATCAACCCGGATTACCAGCTCCGGCTGGTCGGAGCCCATCTCAAATCCAAGCGGCCGGTCCCCGAAGGCGAGTCGCTCGTGCGCCGCCACGAAGCGCAGCTTCTACGCGAACACCTGCTCAAGATCCTCGACACCGCTCCGGAGACGAATCTCCTCGTCTATGGCGACTTCAACGACACCAAGAACGAGCCCGCCCTGGCCGAGATTCGCGGCCGGCGCGGCTCGGCGGATTATTTGGAGCCGCTTCCGCTGGCCGATTCCCTCGGGGATCGGTGGACGCAGTACTGGGAAACGGCGGACCTTTATTCGCGCTTCGATTTCATCTTCGCCAATAAGGCCGTCCTGCCCGAAGTCGTGCTCGAGGAGAGTTACGTTTTTCGGGCCGATTACTGGTATGACGCCAGCGATCACCGCGCGGTGGTCGCGGTCATCAACGCCGAGAACAAATGACTCGCGGGCGATCCGCTTGGATCACCGGCGCGCTCCTGCTGGTCACGCAGGCCGGCCTCCGGGCCGACGCCGAGTCGGACTGGGCGGCGGCCATCGCCCTGGAAAAAACGCCCGCCACCGAGTTTAAGTCCCGCGCCGACGCGGAGAGCCTGACCCTGCGCCAGCTGGAGCGGCAGCGAGCGGCCCTGGCCAGTTTCGCGAGCGAGCATCCCCGGTCGCCCCACGCCATCGACGCCCGCCTCCGGCTGGCCCGCGTTTACCTCGTCACCGGCGATCTGACCGGCGACACCGCCATGGTGGAAAAGGCTTTTCGGTCGCTGGAAGAACTGCTCGCGAATCCCGTTCTGCCCGGGGAGCGGCGGGCGGACGTGGCGTTTGCCGAATTGGCGCTCCGCATGCAGCGAGCCCAGCGGGACCTCGAAAAGAGCCGCGACGATCTCGTGAAACGAGCCGGGAAATTTCGCGCGAACTACCCCGGCGACCGCCGCATCGCGCCGCTCTTCGCGGGTCTGGCCGGCCTCTTTGAAGACCAGCCCATCGAGCAGAAGCGCCTGCTGGAGATCGCCGCGCCCGTCGCCGCGCAGGAAGGGTTGCGCCTCCAGATCGCGGATGACCTGCGGCGCATCGCCATGCTGGGCAAGCCGGTTTCCTTCACCTTCACCTCCATCGACGGAGAGCCCGTCGCGCTGGAGAAATATCGCGGCAAGATCGTCGTGCTCTGCTTCTTCGCCGATCTCTCGCCGCCCTCGCTTCTCGCGCTGGCCCGGGTCGCGGAAGTGGCGATCAATTTTCCCGCGCACAGCGTGCAGTGCCTCGGCGTCAGCCTCGATCGGTCGCCGGAGACCGCCCGCCAGACCCTGCGGAAATTCAATCTCAAGTTCCCGGTGCTCTGCGACGGCCAAGGCTGGGAAGGCAGGCTGGTGCGGCAGCTCGGCCTCAACTCGCTCCCCACGGTCTGGCTGATCGATCGGCGCGGCATCCTGCGGATGCTGAATGTGCCCGAGGACCCCGTTCCCCCGCTCAAAACGCTTCTTCGGGAACGCTAACCCCCCCGCTTCCGAATCTGCCGCACACGAGCCGTCACCCGAACCGGCGGCCCCGGATCGAGCCGGATGTCCTCGAGGCGGACCGGCGCTCCAGCCGGCCACGCGATCGGAAGGGGGCGGTCGCTGTATTTATCCAGCTCGGGCTGAACCGCCAGTGCCGCCAGATCGCCCACCATGCCATCGCCGGAACATTTCACTTCCGTCAGCATGGCCCGCAGGGCGTCATCCACCAGCAGGCGGCCCGTCACTTTCAGGCGCGCGGTGAAGAGAATCTTGCGCGCCACGATCGCCGCCAGGAAGCGCAGCGAGGCCGCCGTGTCGGGCTCGAAAGTCAGCTGCGCCGACTCGATCTCGACGCCATGACTGGCGGCCGCCTCGCGGGCGATCTGCAGCAGCGCATATTCGAGATCGGCCTGCGCGATCTCCGCGATCAACTCCCCGCGAGAGAGACGCAGGGAAAGGCCGGTGAGACTGGCCAGATCGATGGTCTGAAGGAGGCGGGAGGGAAGCATGCAGGAGAAGCTACCTCTCAATCGGCAGGCTGTCCCAGAGCGGTTGCCGGTCGCGCGGCAGACGGCCGGTCAGTTGCCCGATGGCCTGGGCGGGAGTCGGCACCGGCGCGAGACCGAGCAGCCGCACCGTTTCCGCCTCGAAATGCGAGAGCGCCCGCCGAGTGGGAGGCGATTTTTCGAGATAACCCAACGCCCGCCGCAGCAGATCGAAGATTTCGGGCGCGGGGTGCTCCAGCTCCGTCACCAGCTCGATCAGCTCGGCAAAATAGGACGCCATCCGCGTCTTGCGGTGGTCCTGGCCGATGGCCTCGTGCGCCTGTAGCAGCGTCGCCTCGCGCAGCGAATGCAGATCCGAGGATCGGCTGGCCACCACCTGAATCTCGCAGACATGGAACAGATCGAGCACGCCGCGGAAGGCGCTTTTCGGCCGGAGCGCGCCCTTCGCCACCGTCTTGATCCGGCCGTGATCGCGCGTGAGCCACGTGACAATGAGGCTCGTCTCCGTCAGGCGGATGCGGCGGAGCAGGACGGCGGGCGAGCTTTCCATCGTGGAGAAATTGGCGAATTTTCAGCTTGTCGGAAGCGGAAGGCCCGCGCAACCTCCGCTCAGTTCTTTGCGAGTTTAGACAGTTAGTTTTTGTGGGCGGCAACGAGGAATCCCGTGGGAATCGGGAGCAGTTGCGCTGCTGTAACTGGAGACGAAATCCATCAGCCAGTCTTGGTGTAAACCGAGGCGAAGGCCGGAAAGTAGGTAGCCCCGGGCGATCTTTTTTGAAAGTCCGGAGCGGAATCCAGGAGCCAGAATATTCGTGCGGCCCGCACTCATTCGTGTCCCGGCGTGTGCCGGGATCTCGAAAAACCTTCTCCGCAAAGAGAAGAATGAGGGATTGGTCCAAGCCCGACGGGAGAACTCTCTGGCCATGCCGATCTCTCCAACAAAAAGAGATCCACATGTTCAAACAAAAGCTCACTACAGCCCTCGGGGTTGTCACACTCATCCTCACCGCCGCCTTCCGTGCGGAAGCCATCGATTACACGATGATCGGAAGCGGGTCCGATTCTTCTTACCTGGTGATCGAAGGATTCACGGTCGGGCCAATCGGATTCCAGCTTCTCTACACCTACGATCCCGGTCAACGTCTCGATGGCTATTTCCTTTTTGATGCAGCCAGGAACGCGGATCCCCTCCTGTCGGCTGATATCAGTAATTTCGGCACCTCGGAGGAGCCGAATTACTTTATAAATGCCGTCACCTATGGCAGCGAGACGTTCACGAACACCCCCTTTCCACAGTCGGGACCCTACTGGGCGCAATGGGTGAGCGGGGGCGAATCCGGTTTTCCCACCGCCGTCGCCGTCGCCGACGGATCGTGGAGCTTCGGCTCAGGCATGTCGGCCCCCTACCGATTCCTCGCTCCGGGATCCTCAGACGGATACATTTTCAATGAAGGTGACGCACCTCCCTCCACCGCTCCAATACCGGAACCAGCCGTACTTCCTCTCTTGCTCGCGGCGGGCATTTTCTTGGCGCTGAAAAGACGAAATTACCTGCCAACGGCATGAATCGATCGTCCGTATTCCGGAGGAATGGGTTCACTCTGATCGAGTTGCTGGTGGTGGTTGCGATCGTCGCCGTTTGCGCCGCCCTCTCGGTTCCCGCGATTCGCGAGGTGAAAGCTGCCAGCTCACGCACCATCAGCCTTCACAGCCTGCGGCAGCTTGGCTTGGCGGGGGAGGGATACTTGGCGGACCACGACCGGATCTTCTGGAAATGGATCACTCCCGCGGACGGGGGTGTGCAGTGGTGGTGGGGCTGGGAATCCTCCGCCTCTCTTTCAAGTGGGGAAGGCAATAGGGAAGTGGACTACGCCCGCGGTCCGCTTGGTCCCTATGCCAGCGCCAGCGGCGGCGTGCGGACCGATCCCGCTTTCCAGCAGTTCGACGCCCGCCTGAAGCCAAAGTATCGCAACGGTAATTTTGGATACGCTTACAACACCGTGCTTGCCTTTGACCAAAGTCCGTCGCGCCAGAAAGGGAATCCGCGGCGGGCCACCCAGGCGGAACACCCCTCGGAGGTAATCGTGTTCGCGACCAGCGCGCAGGTTAACACCTTCCAGCGGCCTGCCACGGTGAAGCACCCGATGATCGAGGAATTTTACATGATCAACGATGTCGAGACGACGATCCACTTCCGTCATGGAGGTCAGGCGCTCGCCGCGATGCTCGATGGCAACATCCGTGCCCTCGATCCGGATCCGGCCACCATAGACCGCCGCATGCCCGAAGCAAAAGTAGGACGCCTCGCTCCGGTAGGCAGTTGGAAATATCTCTGGAACGAACCTCCGGATAGCTAGCCCGTTTCGAAGGAAGGAAGGGGAGGTTTTACTCCCTGGCAGCAGGTTTCGGGAAATGTGTTGGCAAGCCGATGTCCCGCTTTCAAGGAGCGAGGACATCCTGTCCGTTGCCATGATGCAGCCAGATGGGCGGAGCGGACGGGGACATCCGCGCTCCCTGCAGGCCTCGCGCCACGCTTTTCGCGGATGGGGCGGGATTCGAACCCGCGGTGAGTTTCCCCACACACGCTTTCCAAGCGTGCGCATTCGACCACTCTGCCACCCATCCTGTGCAAAAAAGGGAGTCGAATTGTGCTGCCATCCCCGCCCCGGCGCAAGTGCTGATTTGGAAGATGTGCAGCGCCGGGAGCCCAGTCTGGCGGAGGGAATTGGATCATTCCGCCAGTGGGTTGCACGGCTATTTCGACCTGATGAAGGACAGGCACACCCCCCAGATCCTCTCGAACGCTTTCGCCATGCACGGAGTGGAGTGGAGTGGACGGCCCTCAACGTCGATAACCCGCGACCGCCAGACGATCGCAATCACTTGGTGCTCCGGCGGACATCCTGTGGCGCGATTAGAGATCGCGGGGCAAAATCCTGCTCGCGCCCGCGGGTGATGAAATGTTTCATCACGGCATGCGTGCTGACAGAGCGTTCCTTGCCGAATTTGCCCAGATCACTGGGACCGGGAGTTTCCACTCGTCCGGGACGACGCCCTTCTTCATGCCAGGTCTCCACGTCGAGGGAGTGGGTGAGCTGGCGTTCCCGCTCCCAGCGGCCCAGGCCGAGGCCCTGCGCGCCCGCGCCGAAGCCGCTCCCTACGGCCGGGGCGCGGAGACGGTTCACGACGACGCGGTGC
>JBGTNO010000310.1:0-4397 GCA_041743065.1 Chthoniobacterales bacterium | reverse complement strand
TGGTTCTCCTGCTGGCGGCGGGCGGCCCCGACCCGCTCATCACCGCCTACCGCCTGAACGTCGCCAAATCCGTCATCTCCCCCTACGCCATCGCCACCGGCGACGGCCCGTGGTTTCGCTATCTGATCGACCTCGTGCTGCTGCATCCCGCGCTCTTCGTGTTCGCGCTGGCCGGTCTCGGTCGCCTGCATTTCGCCGACAAAACCGGCACCTACCTTGCTCTATTCCTCGGCGCCACCTTCCTGATCATGGGCCAGCTCCGCTACGGCATGAACGCCCGTTACACCAACATCTGGGAACCCGCACTTTACTACCTCGCGATCCACGGCCTGCGCCACGCGAGCCTCGCCCTCCCGGTGCCCGCGCGCCGCAGCGGACTCCTTATGGCTGTCGTTTTGCTCTGCCTCCTGAGCCTCGCCCAGTACGACCGCTACTTCATGAGCGGCGGCATCTACGACCCCGTCCCCGAAGCTATGCAACGCGTGGCCGGCATTGTGAAATAGCTGCGACTTAGAGGTGAATGGCTCGCGCTTTTCTCATTTCCGCGAATTCACGGCGGAGGGAATGAAATTCGCTTAATCGAGAGCGGCATGCTCACGGTAAAAACCAAACCCGACCCGGTCGTCACGACAAAGATAGGAGGTCCGCGTCCGTGTTTGGATGGCGCTCGCGTGAAACTTCAAGTCGCCGCAATGGCGCTCGCAGGGGTGTCGGCGATGGGCTGGGTGTTGGCGTTCCTGGTGGACGCGTGGGGTTACGGACGGGCGGGCGATCTGTCCTCCAATAACGTCTTCTATTATCTCTTTGTGCACTTTGAGCAATGGGCTCTGGCGCTGGCGACAGCGATCTTTCTAAGTTTAAGGGTTATCTTCCAGTCTCCCGGAAAATCCGGGCGGGCGGTAATGGCTGCCTGGTATTTACACAAAATGACTGTTCCCGCCGTGTCCGCGCTCGTGCTGGTTGTCACCTCGGTGGGAACCTTCATCGTCTGTTTCAATCATCCCCTAGCCATGGACGAGTTTTTCTCGGACTTTCAGGCGGAGATTTTTTCGCGGGGACGAATGTTCGGAGCGGTGCCCGAGAATCTGTGGCCGGTGGAAAACGCCGCGACCCCTCTCGCCACCTGGTATCACAGGGCCTCCCATCTTTGGATAGCCAGCTATCTGCCGGTCTATTCGCTGCTCCGCACGCCTCTTTTTATAGCGGGTTTGTCCTGGCTGCTGAATCCTTTGCTTGCGGCGGGTTCGATTCTTCTGGCGGCGGCCTGCGCCCGCCGTATCTGGCCGGACAGCCGAACAGCCCCCGCCGTGGCCGCTCTTCTGCTGGGGACGTCGGCCCAGTTTCTGGTCACCAGTATGACCGCTTACGCCATGGCCGGTCACCTGTTTGTCAATCTGCTGTGGCTGCGCATCTATCTTTCCAGAAGGTCGAAGGCATTTCTCTGGCTCCCACTCATTGGGTTTCTCGCTGTCGGGATGCATCAGCCGCATATCCACCTACTGTTTGCCGCTCCGTTCGTTCTCTCGGAATTGCTGAAGCGCCGGTGGGCACGATTCTTCGCGCTGTCAGGCTGCTATGCGGGGACGGTAGCAGCCTGGGCTGGATACATGAAAATGCGGGATGCTCCGGGCCTGCTGGACCTGCCTGCGAGTGCCCTGAAGTCGTCCGCGGGCGGCGGTTTGCTCAGTCTTTTTTCCCTGCCGGGATCTACGGAAATGCTCACCCAGGCAGTGAACTTTCCCATGATCTGGAGCTGGCAGTCTATCGCGCTCTGCCTTTTCTCAATCGTGGCCATGATTTCCTGGAAGGAGCTGACGGCACCGCTGCCCGAGCTGCTCGGTGGGGCGGTTCTCGCGTTGGGATTTTACTTCTTCTTTCCGTCCAATCAGGGACACGGCTGGGGCTACCGCTACTTTTACATCGGACTGATCCCTTTGACGCTGCTGAGCGTGGCCGGCTGGGAACTGCTGGTGCGAAGTCAGGCGAAGAGAACCTGTTACCGGCTGATGAGTTTTTCACTTTTGTTCGCCGTGTGCGTCCAGATTCCGCTTCGCTGCCTCGAGGTTCGGTCGTTTTCCAAGCCCTTCGCGGAAACGACCCGTTGGCTGGAGTCGATCCCCGCGCGGTTCGTCGTCATTCCGACACATTATTTCTGGTACGGACAGGATCTGGTGAGAAACCGCCCGTTCGCCGACAATCGACCGGTGCTTCTGTTTGCCAGTCGGATGACCCCGCCCGCGATCGAATTTCTGCAGCACTCGGGCCAAGCGGCACTCGTGCAGCCAGGCGACCTGCTGGAGCGAGGATTGTCACTGCGGACGGCTCCCCCGGAGGAGAAAACCGATGAGTAGCGCAGAGGAGCAGGGCAAAGCCGTCACAGTTCTGATCCCGTGCCTGCAGGACGAACCTGCAGTGGGCGATGTGGTCCGCGATTTCCGGGCGCAGTGGCCAGCGTGCCGGATCGTCCTCGTGCATAATTGCGCCACGGAAGAGACGCTGCGGGCAGCACGGGAGGCAGGGGCGGAAACGCTTCGTGAGAACCGCCGGGGCAAGGCTCAGGCCATCCTGTCGGTGCTGCCTCAGATCAATTCGGAGGTGCTGATCCTGGTGCCTGCGGATGGCTCTTATCCGGCCGAGGGAGCGCGGCGGCTGCTGGAGTATTACCGCTGGGAAAAACCGGACATGATCACGGGTCTGCGGCGCCCCGACGGGGAACACGCCGGCGAGGTGCGGCAGGGAGAAGTGCATCGCAAGCTCCTGTCCATCGCTTTCGGGCAGGCTCCGGACGATTTGTTCTGCGAGCTGCTGTTGCTCTCGCGGTTCTTTTTTAAAAATATTCCGATCCTCCTGCGGGGCCTTGATCTGGAGCTGGAGCTGACGGTGCAGGCGCTGGACAAAAACTTCCGGTTGGCCAACGTGCCGGTGCCCTACCGGCCGCCGGCGGGACCGGCCGCGGAACCGGTGACGCCCGTCTTCCGCTTTCTACTGGTTCTGCTGCGCGATTACAAGCCGATGGTCCTGTTTGGCCTGGTATCTGCTCTTTTCTGTCTCGCGGGTCTGACAGTGGGCTCGGTGCCAATTTACGATTTTGCCACCACGGGCATCGTCCACCGGCTCTCGCTACCTGTCCTCGCCGCTGCCCTCATGATTATTGCTTTCTTCACTTTTCAGATCGGGATGCTGATGGAATCCAGCTTGCGCTACCGGCGAGAGACGTATCAGACCCAGCTTCGCGGACATTATGAAAACAGCTGACTTCACCTCCGAAGACGAAGTTTTCGAGCAGGCGGCGGCAGAGGCGCTGGAGCGTTATGCCAGCCCTGGCACCGACCGCAGAATCACTACCAACGCGCGCGTGCATATCCTCGCGCAGTATGTGTGGCCCGACGATTCCGCCTGCGGACTTTATGCCGAGCATCTGGCTCAGTCGCTCTCTCAGATGGGTGGGCGGGTGGCGCTGGTGGGAGGCGTCGGCCGCTACAGAAGCACCTGTCGGCCCCGGCCCGATGCAAACATCGTGCGGCTCGATCATTTCTGCGGCACCCGAGGCAACCTAGTCACGATCGGTCTCGAATGCCGGTCTCTGCTGAAAGCCTTCAAGGGCTACATCCGACAGTATGTGAATGGGGGAGATGTGGTGATCCTCGGCAGTTTTCCGCCGAACACCGTGCAGCTCGCGCCACTCATTCAGGAGCGCGGGGCAGCGGCTGTTTACTGGCTGCAGGATTACTATCCCGAGCTGCTGCGTTCGCTCTGCGATTATCCCGCGCCTTTGCGGCGCGCGATGGCCCGTCGCTGGGACCGCCATCTTTCCACTTGGGATTACGTGGTGAAATCCTCGGGCAACCTGGCCTACGACGGACCGAATGCTCGCGTGATCCGCAACTGGAACTCCGTCGATCCCGGTCGCGTCCGCCCGTTCAAACCGAAGACAGCCCTTTACTCCGGCGGTCTCGGCTACGCGCACGGCGTGAAGCCTTTCATCGAAAAATGCGAGTCTCTCCGCGACGAAGGCTTCGAGATAACGGTGCGCGGGGATGGTCCCGGCTTTGCCCGCCTCCCGAAATGGATTCGTCGTGAGGCTCCTCTTCTGAGCCTGAGCGATCTGGTGCAGTCCTATTGGGAGGCCGAAGTGCATCTGGTCGCCGCCGATCCGCGCATCCGCACCGCCCTGTTTCCCTCAAAATTCTGGAACGCCCGGGCGACCGGCCGACGGGTCGAATGCAGTGGATTCGAAGGCGAAATGGCCGACGAACTGGAGATTGCCCAGACCGCCCCGTTCCACGAACATCGCCAGCAGTGGATCGATCTCGTGACCTCGCTACTGTAAAAACTATGGCCAGCGCCGGTCTTGGGTGGCCATTGAATATCGTCGCTCCTTCCTACGATCCGGAAAC
>JBGTNO010000309.1:0-2473 GCA_041743065.1 Chthoniobacterales bacterium | reverse complement strand
TCGTCGCGTTGCCCATCCGCCGCCGCGCCGAAATCGCGCACGCTGATTTCGGATCGGACGCTTGCTTCGGCGGGAACATCCGGCCTGGCGGGTTTCCTGACGATGGGCACCGGTGAACTAGGCCTGGATTTCAAGAACGTTTGATTTTTCTATTCCCGTCTTCCCGTCGCTCCTCAGTCCCCGCCGCTCTTCTTGGCGCTCTTTTGCATCTTGAGCCACTTCTCCCGGATGTCCTCACTCAGCAGCGGATCCTCGGTGACCTCCCGCCATTTTTGCAGCTCCCGCGTCAGCCGCGCCTCGTTCTCCGCCTGCGCCGGCTGTCCGGCGAGATTCTTGAACTCCATCGGGTCGGTTTCCAGATCGTAGAACTCCCGTCCCTCTTCGAGCGGCGGCAGGTTGACGATGAGCTTGTAGCGGTCGTCGCGCACCGAGCGCATCGGCTTCAGCGTATCCGGGCTATGGAAGTTCATCTCCCCGAAGACCAGCTTCCGCCAGCCTTCCGGCGCTGGTTCCCCCCGCAGCAGAGGCGTGAGCGATTCTCCCTCCACATTTCCCGGCACCGGCACGCCCGCCGCCTCGAGCATGGTCGGCAGGATGTCCAGTGCCGAGACGAACTCCGGACGCACCTGGCCGGGCTTCGCCGTGCCGGGCCAGCGCACAATGAAGGGCACTTGCAGCCCCGCTTCATAGCAGCTCGTTTTCGCGCGGGGAAAAGGCGGACCGTGATCGCTGAGGAAGATCACCAGTGTATCCTCCGCCTGCCCGCTCTCGCGCAACGCCTCCATCAGCAGGCCGATGCCGTCGTCGAGCCGCTGCGTGCAATTGTAGAAAAGCGCCATTTTCTCCATCCGCTCCGGCGTCGCTTCCACTCCGATGAACTCGAGCATCTTCACCTCGCCCGGCCCCAGCGGCTTCTGCGGCAATCCCTTTACCTGCTTGAGGAAAGGCTCATGCGGATCGAGATAATTCACCATCAGAAAAAACGGCCGCTCTTTCTCCTGCCCGATGAACTTCCGCGCCTCCTCCGCCGTCCGGCGCACGTCGCGGGTGGACTCGGAGTTCCACCGCAGCGCTTTCGGGAAATCGAACCCGCCCGTCATGAAATCGAACCCGAGCGCCTGGAAAGGCTGCACGTGGATCTTGCCGATCACGCCGGTGCGGTAGCCCGCTTTCTTCAGGAGCGCGGGAAAGCCGATCTCGTTCCGGTGCATCTCGAACCCACGATGGGAGAGGCCGATCTGGCCGTTCTGGTGCGGGTAGCGCCCCGTCAGAATCGCCGCCCGCGAAGGCGAGCAGGAAGCCGCCGGCACGAACGCTCGCTCGAAGCGCACCCCCTCGGCCGCCAGCCGGTCGAGATGCGGGGTCTGGATGTAAGGGTCGCCGTAGCAGCCGAGCTGGAGGCCGGCGTCGTCGGCGGTAATGAGGATGAGGTTCGGCGGCTGGGCCGCGCTCGCCGAGGATGCGAGAGCGAAGAACCCGCAGAGTTTCACATAAAAGAAGACGCTGAAGATCCGGCGGGGGGAGAAGCTGATTTCGCTCATGATGGGCGTCTTTTCAGGCCTGCTCGTGGAGTTGGGTCTCGCCGGTCTCGAGATCGAGGGTCCAGGGGCACGGGGCGGGGAGGTGAAGGCGGCCGGCGCCGATCTCCAGGGGCATCCAGAGGTAACGGCTGTCCCATTGCTCCTGCGGCCGCCAGATGTCGCCGAGGTAGATGACGGTGGTCTTTTTCGACCCGGCGATTTTGACGAGGTTGGTGGATTGAGAAAGGTAGGTGTTGGTATTGGGAGAGGCAATGTCCTGGAATTCGCTCCAAGGTCCGGTGAGGCGCTCGGCGGTGGCGTATTTGTTGGGGTTTGGCCACCAGCCGGTAAGCAGCGACCCGAGCATGTAATACAGGCCTTCGTAGTGGACGAGGGCGCCGCCTTCGAGCGGAGCCTGGAAGGAGCAGACGAGGCTTTCCACATCGAGAAGATCGGCGCTTAGGCGGGCGAGGTGGAAGCTGCGCGAGGGTCGCTCCTCGAAGATGAGATACGGCGTTCCGTCATCGGCGATGTACTGGCCGATGTCGCGGCTCTCGAGGCCGAGGGGGCGGAAGCTGCGCTGGTAGGTGTATTGCCCGTCGATGCGGTCGCAGGTGGCGATGCCGATACGGGCGAGCCTGTAGCCGGGGCCGCCGCCGGGAAGGGGGGCGTCGAGGTGGAAGTAGAGGATGTGGGTGTCGGTGCGGGGGTCGTGGTAGAGTTTGGGACGCTCGGCGACCCAGCGGGGGCCGAGCTGCTCCACGTCGTCAAGCTGGAGGATCTGGCCGCGGTGGGTCCAGTCGGCGAGGTTCGGCGAGGAGTAGAGGGAGACGAAGCGGCGGGCGGGGTCGTTCTCGCGGGAGCGGTCCTCGCCGACCCAATACCAGGTGTCGCCGATCCGGGTGACGGCGCCGCCGTGGGCCTGGATGTGGCGGCCGCGGTCGTCGAGCCAG
>JBGTNO010000308.1:0-9911 GCA_041743065.1 Chthoniobacterales bacterium | reverse complement strand
CCGGTGCCGATGCCCGCGGAAGGGTCGGATCCGGATTTTCGAATGCTGGGAGTCCTGGGGAAACTCTACGTGCTGATGGAAAACGCGGCCGGCCTGGTGCTGGTGGATCAGCACGCCGCGCACGAGCGCATTCTCTTCGAGCAAATGCGCCGCCAAATGGAGGAGCAGGGCGTTCCTTCGCAGCGGCTGCTGCTACCGCTGACGCTGCAGGTGAGTCCGCGCGATGGCGACCTGCTGCGGGGGCATCAGGAGACGTTGCAGAAAATGGGGGTGGGGATCGAGCCGTTCGGACAGGAAACGTTCAAGGTGGACTGCCTGCCGCAGTTTCTCCGGGTGAGCGATCCCTCGGCGTTTCTCCGGGAGGTGATCGAGGAATTGCGGGAGACGAGTTCGCGCAGCTCGGCGCTGCGTCTGGGCGAGGACGTGATTGCCACCACCGTCTGCCGCCACGCGGTGAAGGCGAACGATGCGTTGCGCGAGCCGGAACTGGCGCGGCTGATCCGTGATTTACTGGCGTGCGAATTGCCATATTGTTGCCCTCACGGTCGTCCGACCATGATCCAGATTTCGTATCGCGAACTGGAGAAAAAGTTCGGTCGCCAACAGTGGTGAGATCCCACGCCTCACAACACGCGGGACGCGTGTGCTCCCCACCCGCGCCCGGGAAACGCTCAATGCGCTTCGAGCCAGTTCCGACCCGTGCCCATTTCCACCACGATGGGAACCTTGAGCGGGATGGCGCGGCGCATTTCCCGGCTGACGAGTTGCCTCACTTCGTCGCGCTCGGCCATCAGCAAGTCGAAGACGAGCTCGTCGTGCACCTGCAGCACCATTCGGGTGGCCAGCTTCCGCGCGGTGAGCTCGGCCTGAATGCGGACCATGGCGAGCTTGATCATATCGGCCGCGGTGCCCTGGATCGGAGCGTTGATGGCATTGCGCTCGGCTCCGCCGCGGACCGCGCCGTTCTTGGAGCGGATGTCGCGCAGGTAGCGGCGGCGGCCGGTGACGGTCTCGACGTAGCCATTCTCCCGCGCGAAGGCGATGGTGTCGTCCATGTAGCGGCGGATGCCCTGATATTTCGCAAAATAGGAACTGATAATCTCGGACGCTTCGCCGCGCGGAATCCCCAGCCGCTGCGCCAGGCCAAACGCGGAGATGCCGTAGGCGATACCGAAGTTCACCATCTTGGCGCGCCGCCGCATCTCCGGGGTGACCTCCAGTAATTCCACCCCGAAGACCTTGGCCGCTGTCGCCGTGTGAATGTCGATGCCTTCCTCGAAGGCAGCCAGCATGCCTTGGTCGCCGCTGAGCGCCGCGATGATGCGCAGCTCGATCTGCGAATAATCCGCGGCCAGGATTTCCCACTCGGGGCCACGCGGCACGAAGGCTCGCCGAATCTCGCGGCCCTGCGCGCCGCGGATGGGAATGTTCTGTAAATTCGGGTCCTGCGACTGCAATCGCCCGGTGGCGGTGACGGCCTGATTGTAGGTCGTGTGGATGCGGCCCGAACGCGCGGAAATCGTCCCGGGCAGCGTGTCCACGTAGGTCGTCTTGAGCTTGTTGGCCTCGCGATAGCTCAGAATGCGATCGATGATCCGATGCCGCCCGGCGAGCGAGAGCAGCGTCTGCTCGTTCGTGGCATACTGACCGGTCTTGGTTTTCTTGGGCGCGTCGCCGATTTGCAGACGATCGAAAAGCACCTCGCCAAGCTGCTTGGGGGAATTGAGATTAAAAGGCTCGCCCGCGATCGCGAAAATCTCCGCCTCGGATTCGGCGATCTGGGTTTGCAGAAAATCGCCGACCTGCCCGAGCGCGTGGGTATCGAGCGTAATGCCGGCAAATTCCATTTCCACCAGCACGGGCAGCAGCGGCGACTCGATCTCGAAGAACACTTTTTCCTGACTTTTTTCGCCCAGCATCGGGGCCAGTTTTTCCTTGAGTTGCCAGGAAATGTCGGCGGCCTCGACCGCGTATTCCGCGAGTCGTTCCAGCGGCGCGTCGCGCCACGATTTCCGCTCGGAACCTTTCTCGCCGATCAGTTGCGCGATCGGGATGGGCGCGTAGCCGAGCAGCGATTCGGCGAGATAGTCGAGGCCGTGGCGCACGTCCGCTTCGATCAATGCGTGCGCCAGCATGGTGTCGAAAAGCTTTCCGCGGACCTGAACGCCACACCAGCGCAGGACGGTGAGATCGAACTTCAGATTGTGGCCGATCTTGGCGATGTCCTCGTTTTCAAAAACGGCCGCAAACTCCCGCAGAATCGCGCAAATTTGTTTCGAGCCGGATGGCATGGGGACGAACCAGCCAGCGCCCGGTTGCACGCTGAAGGCCAGCCCGACCAGCTCTGAAGACTTCGGGTCGAGACCGGTCGTTTCCGTGTCAAAGCAGAACGACTTACTTGCGGCCAGCGTGCGGACGAGGTCGGACCGCTCCTCCGGCGTGGCCGCGATCCGATAGTCGTGCGGCACATCGGCGATTGTGCGCAGAGCCGCTCCGCTGGTCTCGGCCGTCGCGGCTTCCTCGAAGCCGGGTAGCTCGTAGCCGCGTCCGGCCTTAAACTCTTCACCGAAAAGCCGCCTCCCCAGCGCGTTAAATTCGAACTCCACAAACAGCGCCCGCAGTCGCGGCTCGTCCAGCGGGTGACAGACCAGCTCCTCCAGCTCGAGGGAGATGGGCGCATGACAATCGATCGTCGCCAACCGCTTCGACAACAGCGCCTGCGCCCGATTTTCCTCCAGCCGCTCCTTCAGCTTGCCTTTCAGCTCCGCCGTGTGCTCGAGCAGATTCTCCACGCTGTCGTAATCCGCGATCAGCTTCCGCGCCGTCTTCGGGCCCACGCCCGGCACGCCGGGGATGTTGTCCGACGCATCGCCCTGCAAGCCCAGCATGTCGATGACCTGTCCGACCCGCGCCACGCCCCACTTTTCGCACACTTCGGAGATACCCAGGATCTCGACGCCGTCACCCATCCGCGAGGGCCGGTAGTGCTTCGTCGTCTCCGTGACCAACTGCCCGAAATCCTTGTCCGGCGTGACCATGAACGTCTCGAATCCCTCCGCGTCCGCCCGCCGCGCCAGCGTGCCGATCACGTCGTCCGCCTCCCAGCCATCGAGCGTGAGCACCGGAATGCGGAAACCCTCGATCATCCTCCGCACCGCCGGCAGGGCCGCGCTCAACTCCTCCGGCATCGCCTCGCGTTGCGCTTTGTATTCGGGGTATTCCGTGTGGCGAAAGGTCGGGGCCGCCGTGTCGAAGACGACGGCCAGGTGGGTCGGCTCGTAGCGTTTCACCAGATCGATCAGCGTCTGCGCGAAGACGAAAATGGCGGAGGTGTTGAGCCCCTTCGAGGTCATGATCGGCCGCGCCGCCAGCGCGAAATGGCCGCGATAGACCAGCGCCATCCCATCGAGCAGAAAAAGCCGTTTTGCCATGACCGAGCCTAGGCGGGACCGCCCCCGGCTGTCACGTCCGGCGCGTCAGTTCTTGTTCAGCAAGTCGCGGATGTCGTCCATCGTCATCACATCGAGATTGCCGCGCCAGCCCGTTGACTGGTCGGCCGGATCGATCGCCTTATCCATTCGTGGCGATTCCTGGCCGCGAAATTCCTTGTCCGCCTCGCCATATTCGCGGACTGTCCGGGTTTTTTTCGCTTCGTTCGCCTGGTCGGTGGCGAACTCCCGCGTGGAATACTGCCCGGAATTTTTTTCCACGGGGTTGCCCTTGGTATCGACCACGCTTTTGGTCTCGAACTGGAAATCGCCCGTCCAGTAAGTTGACGCCAGGTAATCCCGCGTCTGGAACGACTTTGAATTCACGCGATTCTCGTATTGAAAATCGCGCACCACTGCGGCCTGATTCCCCTGTTCAAACTTCTCCCCGCCATAGAATTCCGTATTGAACGAGGTGTTTATCTTTTCCTTGTCCGGTTCGGTCACGCGGTCGATTAGCTTGCGCTCATCGATTTGCGCCGAGGCGGCCCAGACTCCCAGATGGAGGAGCAACAGAATCAGCCAGACGCGCATGAGGGAAATCTGGCACATTTCCGGAGCGTTGACTATGACGCAGTTTCAGACCAGAACGCGGGGGCCGCGGGCGCTCCCCAACGCTAGCGCACCTCGAGCAGGATGATGAGCTGCCCGCTCCCGCACATCGGACCGCGGATCAGGAGCGGGCTGCCAACACCCACGCGCGTCTTCATTTCAAGCAGCGTCTGCTTATCCTGCTCCATCGAGAGCGCCAGTTTGTGGCCCTCTCCATCGGATTCCAGCGGCTTGATGCGAACCGTGATGAACTTGCTCACCAGTTTCCACTGACGGCCCTCATCGCCCACGATTTCCGATTCTTCCGACACGATCGCGAACTGATTGTAGCCGAAAATGCTGCTGAGCTTACTAAGATAGGGCTCGAGTTCCTCGGGAGCGTCCGCCGGTTTGGCGACGTTCGTCGCCATGATCAAAGCACCCCAGATTTCTTCCGACGCTTGGGTCGGCGCGGCCACCGCCAGCAGGCAGGCGAGGGCGACGACAAGGGAAATGGCGGGAGGGCGACGCACGGGCAATTATTGAGCGGCGTAGGTCTCGGGGATGTACGGCAATCCATCCAGCCAGAGCACGGTCACGTTATTCTTGGTGGTGTGAAACGAACTCGCGTAAATCGAGTCCGAACCGGTCCGAGTTTCCAGAACTTCAGCCAGATAGGCGTCGCGTCCGTTGCTGACATACGAGCCGTGAGGCACCGCAAATTGAAAGAGAGCCGCCCCCGCCAGAAGACAGAGCGCCCCGCCCCAGACCAAGCGCCAGCCCGGGAAACGCCGAGGCGTTTCCGCTGGCTCGGAGACAGCCGTTTCCGGTGAGAGTTCCTCGATTTCGCGCCGGATGCGCTGATTGAAAAACTCGGGATTGGGCAGCTCCACAGCGGCGCAATGCGTCCGCAGAAAATCTCCCAGGTGCAGGGCGGAGAGCCGCTCATCGGCCGCTTCGGGGTGCTCCCGCAACTCCAGCTGGAAGGCCGCGCACTCCGGCTCGCTCATCGTGCCGTCCGTCCAGGCGGTGAATTTTTCCTCAAAGCTTTTCATAAATATCTCGCAACATGCTCTGGAGTTTTTTGCGGGCGTAAAACAGCCGCGACATGACGGTGCCGATGGAGCATTCCATCGCCTCCGCGATTTCCTGATACTGCAGGCCTTCGACTTCCTTCATCAAAATGACGGCGCGATGATCCGGCGAGAGCCGCTCGATCGCCTCGTCGATCCGCTGCCGGATGTCGTCGTGGTGCATCTGCTCGTGCGGCAGAAACTCCGTTTTCGGCGTGGTCGCCGCGCCGGGTTCCATATCACCGAGCTGGACCGCATCGTCAAATTCAGAGGTGCCCTGGACTTTTTTTTTCCGCAGCCAATCGATGGTCACATTCATGCCAATCCGATAGAGCCAGGTGTAAAATGACGACTGCCCCTTGAAACGCCCGATGGATTTCCACGCCTTCACGAAGCTCTCTTGGGCCAGATCCCAGGCGTCGTCTTCATTTCGGACCATGTGGTATATCATTGCGTAGATTCTCGATCGATATCGGGTGACCAGCTCGTCAAACGCCGACATATCGCCCTGCTGGCAACGCGAAACAAGCACACGGTCTTCCGGACCCGTCTGCTCATCGGCGTCGTCGCGACGATCCGATGGCTGTCGTTTGGACGCGGTCACAAGCGATTCATTCATCAAATCGTCGGCGCCATTCCGCGCGATACTCGCCCATGAGCGAGATGATGCCGTCGCGAATCTGAAACAGCCGCGTCGTCAGCGTGGAATACATTTCCTCCGGGACCGGTGTTTCCTTCTGCAGCTGGAGCGCGCCTTCCATCGCCAGCGTGATCGCGCGCAGCGCTCGCTTCAAGTAGGCAATGGTCATCCCGATCTCGTCGATATCGTCGTCGCTCAGCGCGGCGGCCAGTTTGGCGCTGGCCACCGCTGCCTGAGTGGCGAGCTTGATCGCCGGGGCCGAATTCTGCCGCTCGCCGGCTCCCTCGAGCACCTTGTCGATCCAGATGGTGAGGGCGAAACAGGCGGAATAAAGCGGGTGCATCTCCGCGGCTTCTTCCTCCTCGTCTTCGAGCGAGGCCTCCAGATATTGCGCCGCGTCGTCCGCCGCCGTCTCATCGTCTTCCCCAGGGTCGCTCGGGCCTTCCAGCAGGTGCGTCCAGCCCATCTCGCGAGCGATCAACCGGTCGCGGTCCGGCTCGTCGATGTATTTCTCCAGCAGTTCCATGTAGCGCTCGGTTTTGCGATCCTGCTGCTGCAGGAAACGCTCCCAGTCGTACTCGTCCCAGATCTGTTCCGGCTGCTCTTCGTCGGCCATACTCAGGCCACTATCGCTGGCTTGTCCTCCGCTGGCAAAGGTTTACTCCGCTGGGTCTGTAAACGTAACTGACCGCACGCCGCGTCGATATCGTGCCCTTTTTCGAGGCGCAAAGTGGCGTCCACGCCGCGCCGTTTCAGCACGGCCAGGAAGGCCTCCTGCCGCCGCCCGGAAGGCCGCTGCCACTCGAGACCCTCCACTTTATTATAGGGAATGCAGTTCACCTTCGCCCCGGTGGCCCGGGCATGCCCGGCCAGCGCGGCCGCTTCGTCCAGGCCGTCGTTCACCCCGTCGATGAGGATGTATTCGAAGGTTATCCGCTGCTTTTTGCGCGCATTATAATAAGCGCACGCCTCCATCAGGCGGCTCACGTTGAAACGGCGGTTCACCGGCATGATGCGGTCGCGCACCGCATCCGTGGCGCCATGCAGGGAGAGCGCGAGCCGGATTTGCAGCGGCTGATCGGCCAGCGCCTCGATCCGCGGGGCGAGCCCGCTCGTCGAGACCGTCATATGCCGCGCGCCCAGGCCCGCACCCCAGGGCGCATTGAGGATTCGGATCGCCCGCATCAGGTTGTCGAAGTTGGCCAGCGGCTCGCCCATGCCCATGAAGACGATGTTGTGAATCCGCTCGCCACTCAGTTTTCCCACCCGCAAAACCTGCTCCACGATTTCTCCCGCCGAGAGATCACGCGTCCAGCCGTCGAGCCCGCTCGCGCAAAATCTGCAGCCGTAGGCGCAGCCGACCTGCGACGAAACGCACAGCGTCCGCCGATCCGCCGCCTCGCCGTAAAGAGCGGGAGAAGCCGGAATGAGCACCGTCTCGATCAGATTCCCATCGCTCAGCCGGAAGAGAAATTTCTGGGTCGCATCGGCCGAGCCCTGCCGTCGGATCTCCACCAGCCCGCCGAGCGTGAAGCGCTCGGCCAACGCGGTCCGGAGCGCCGCCGGCAGATTACGCATTGCCTCGAATGAATCGGCCCGTTTTTCAAAAATCCACCTCGCCACCTGCCGCGCCCGGTATTTCGGCTGACCCAAAGCGACCAGCTCCGTTTCCAGCTCTTCCAGGAAGAGACCGGTGATGGGAAGGGAGGCGGCAGACATGGCAAGGGCAATCTTCTCCATTCCCCGGCCATTGCCAAGGCGGCGTTGATCGCCTACAAAGTCCGCCCCGCTCCATGCCTACCCACGAGATATTTGCCGCCATGCCCGCCGAGGCCGCCGCCGAGATTTTCGGCTACCTGCACCGCGAGGAGAAACAGCTCTATAAAGCCGCCATCGACACCCTCGCCCAGCAGCGCAAGCTCCGCCCTGTCTTCGTGGAGAGAAAACCCCGCCCCGAGCGTTTCGCGTGGCTGCGGTCCGCCCTGGCGCGTCCCGCCAATGACGCCGTCGCCGCGCACATCCTCCAGATCTGGCTCGTCGGCCAACACGCCAACCTGCTCTGCGCCTTCCTCGATGGCCTCAACATCGCGCACGACGAAAACGGCACCGTCGAAACCCTGCCGGATTCCCCCGCGAAGGAAGATCTGCGGCGCACCATCGACGACCTGGCCACTCGCTTCGATCTCACGACCGTCGCCATTTATCTCCAAGCCTTCCAAGCCACCCATGACGAAGGCGGCTGGCCCAGCCTAGGCGAGCTTCTGGAGAGCGATCCCCGCCTCCAGCTTTAGGGTCAGGCCAGAATGGCGCTAAGATAAAGCCAATTGGGGATATCTTTTCATAATCCTGCTCCTACTCGTAATCATAATCTTCCCAGCTTCGAATGGCCTCGAAATTCGCGATTAAGATTACGAGTAAGAGAGGGGTATCCCTCTCAGGGGGTTGGTGGGCTTGTTTTATTTTCCAGCCTCGCAGCCTCGCAGCCCAGCCCTCCCAGCCCTCCCCAGCCCTCCCCAGCCCTCCCCAGCCCTCCCCAGCCCAGCCCAGCCCAGCCCAGCCCAGCCCAGCCTCGCTCCCAAGTTGCACTTGGGAGCGCCGATTTCGGTGAAGCTCAGCTTCCGTGGAGTGAGCATTCCCAAGTGCAACTTGGGAATGAGCGGAATGAGCGGAGCGGAAATGAGCGGAACTTGGGAAAGAGCGGAATGGTTCGGTCCATGAGCATCGCCAGGACTTTGCCTCCGAGCGAGATGAGCCATGCCGCCAAGCTCCGCGGGATGGGGAGGAACTCTGGGATGATCTCTGTTATTCGTCCGAAGGCGTCCCTTTGCCCTCCTGGCCTCTTCGCGGGAATTCATCCGATGGAGTTTGGTTTTCACCGCTTGCTGTCGAAACGTTTTCCTTTCGGAATTCATGATCTCATGGAGAACCCCGTAATCCGCATCTATGCGGTGCTCGATCTGCGGCGTGACCCCGGGGGATTCGACGAAGGTTGACTGCGAACGGGTTCCATTTATTTCCCAGCCTATTCGTTTTCCTCGCCGGGAAGCAGGGTCCGCTGCCCGCGGCGGACGGTCTCCGCTTCCACGATGCGGGGCGTTTTTCGTTCGACCTCCGCGAGGCGGCGGAGGAGCCGCTCGCGCATCCGGTTGCGCGCGGGCGAATGCGCCTCGCTCTCGATGAGGTTGTCCAGTTCCCACGGGTCTTCCCGCAGATCGTAGAGGGCGAACTCTTCGTATTCCTCCGCGTCCGGCTGCTCGACGCCGCTCAGGCCGGGGGCGCGCACGGCGTATTTCCAGCGGCGGGTGCGGAGGGCGCGCTCAAGGCCTTCGCCGCTGATCTGCACGAAAATGTCGTCGGGCCAGTCCTCGGCGGAGCGGCGCAGGAGGGGCAGGATCGAGCGGCCTTCCATGGTGTCCGGCACTGGCAGGCCGACGGCGTCGAGGAGGGTGGGGGGCAAATCGACGAGGCTGGTGAGCTGCCGGATCTGCCCGCCGCCCTCGAAGCCGGGTCCCCAGAAGGCGGTCGGGACGCGGATGGAGGAATCGTGGCAGGAGCGCTTGTATTCGGGTTTCCGCGTTTTGAAATGATTGCCGTGATCGGAGGTGAACAGGACGATGGTGTGGTCCGCGATCCCGAGCGAATGCAGGGCGTCCATCAGGCGGCCGAGCGCTTCATCGAGCCGTTTCACCATGCCCCAGTAGCCGGGCAAATGCCGCGCGGAAGTGCCGCCGAGCGCGGCGAGATCGGGCGGCGTCCAGCGGCCGGCGTAGCGTTCTTCGTAGCCGGGGGGCGCGGGATAGTTGTCGGTGCTGTTCTGGTGATGCGGCTCCAGAAACGACATGAACAGGAAGAAAGGCGTCTCCTCTTTCGCCCGCTCGGTGCAGTAGCGGATGGCGAGATCGGTCTCGGCATCCGCCCGGTATCCCGGCAGGCGCATTTCCTGGCCCTCGGTGTCCCAGAGCGAGGTCTGCCAGGCGTGGGACGTCATCTCGAGCGCCTCCGCCGCATACCAGTCCTGGTAGCCGCCGCGCCGGTCGGGCGGCACGGGGCCTTCGCGGTTGTCTTGGCCCGAGAGGTGCCACTTGCCGATGTAGCCGGTCCGGTAGCCGCCGTCGCGGAAACAGGTGGCGAGCGTCGGGCGGTCGGCGGGCAGCGCGATGCCGTTGGTGTAAACGCCGG
>JBGTNO010000307.1:0-2611 GCA_041743065.1 Chthoniobacterales bacterium | reverse complement strand
ACGCTGCTGACCGGCTGCTCGGGGCTGAGCGAAAAGGTGGCGCGAGCCAGGCTCTGGTCGGTGCCCAGCGCGGCGGGGGGCTGGCTCTGCGGGAAAGGCGGAACGGGGACGATCTCCGCGCCGGCCTCTTTCGCCGCCGCCTGGAAATCGACACCTTCGCCCACGGCTTTCACGCCGAAGCCTTCGGCGCGATCCGCCACGTCCTGCAGGGCACGGACCCGATCTCGCGGCTCCTCGTTGGCGGCGGCGGGCTCCCCGCGGGTGAACCTGGCCGCGATGACGGACCGTTCCTCCGGCGATTTGAGGCTGTCTTTCTGCCGCTCGAAGGCGTCGCGAATTTCCTCCTCACTCACCCGCACTTCGCCTTCCACGCCACTGGCGGGCAGACGCACCACCTCCGCTTTCACGAGGGCGTTTTGGCGGTTGAAAAGTTCGCGCATCTCGGCCTCGGAGACATGCACGGTAGCTCCGACCAACTCGCGCAGCCGCTGAAAACGCAACTGATCGCGCACCACCTCCTGCAACTGCCGCTCGGTAAACCCACGCGGGCTCAGCCGGCTCTCGGCGAAGAGCGCATACTTCCGCGGATCATACTGACCGTCGGTCTGAAAAACCGGCAGATTCTGGATCTCGGCGATCACCTCGCGGTCGCTCGGCTCGATCTCCATCCGCTCGGCCTCGTGCTGCAGGACCATTACATTCCAGATGAAGTTTTCCGCGCCCTGCTGCGGTGGCGGGCCGACGCCGGCCATGAGCTGGGCAAATTCCAACAGGCCCAGATCCGCCGCCAGGTTGAGTTTGCGGGCGCTTTGCTCGATCTCGGACTGCTTGACCGGCTCGCCGTAAGCCTCGGCGACCTGCCCCGAACCCATCTGATCCCAGCGCACTCCATTATAGAGCCAGACGAAGGCGATGATCACCAGAACAGTGACGAGGATCAAGAGAACCTGCTGGTTCTTGCGGATGATGGAAATCATGGGGCGGGAAAAAGGAAGGATTAGGTCGCAGGAATAAGGATTGATTTCAACCATCGATTTCCTTAGTTTCGCCATTCCCTCATGCGTGTTCATCGTTGGTCACATTTCATTTGCCCGCTGGGCGTGACCCTCGGGCTGGCCATGGGCGCGGGTCCAGCGCGTGCGCAGGAGGTGATTATCGGGAAAGATGGCCGGACCCAGCGGGTGGCCGTGCAGGAGGTTTCCGGCGGTAATCTGAAGGTCAAGGTCGGCGCGGGCACCATGGGGGTGCCGCTGGCCAGTATCGCGCGGGTGAAGATGGAGCCGCCGGCCGGTTATGAGAAAGCGCTGAAGGCGTATCAGTCGCGCGATTTCGGCACCGCCCTGGCGGAAACGAAAGTGCTGACCGACCGGTTCCGGGGCCTGCCCGCCGACTGGGCGCGGCAGCTCAGCAGCATGCTGGGCGACATCTATGTGGCGATCGGCAAATACGCCGACGCCGAGACCGCCTACGCGGCTTTTGAAAAGGCGTACCCCGGCGCGGGCTCCACCCAGTCGAGCGTGGGCCGGGCGCGCATCGCCGTGGCGCAGCAGAAATGGGATGAAGCGAAAAAGCTGCTGGAGCCGGTGGCGGCGCAAGCCTTGGGACAAAAGAATTTGGCCGACGCTCCCGTCATCGCCTACAGCCAGACCTTCCATCTGCTCGGGCAGGTCAAGGAACAGGCCGGCGATTTGAACGGGGCGCTGGAGGATTACCTGCGGACGGTGGCTATCTTCCATCACGATCCCTCGGCGGTGGATGAGGCCCAAAAGCGCGCCAATGCCCTGCGCCAGAGAAATACCGGGCTGGCTGTGCCTTGATTAACTTTTCGTAATCTGACCATTTTTTCCCTAACGCCATGACCAAGAAATCCGCTCACTATCTGTTTTCCTCGACCGTCTTTTTCCTGCTGACAGCCCTGCCGCTGCTGGCTCAGGAAGCGGCCGAAGAAGCTGCTCCCATCGAGGCCGAGCAGCATTCCGTGCTGCAGATGATCCTGCACGGCGGCCCGCTCATTATCATGATCTGGCTGGCCATTCTCGGCACTTCGATCGTGATGGTGACTTTCGTGATCCAGAACTTCCTCACTTTGCGGAATGATAAACTGGCTCCGCCCGCGCTCTACGATTCGCTCAATAACTCGATCCGCGGCGGCAATTACCAGGAGGCCTGGGAGACCTGCAATGCCAATAACAACTACATGGCCAATGTGATGAAGGGGGGCCTGGAACGCCTCGGACGTGGAAGGGAAGCGGTCGAGAACGGGCTGGCGGAACACGCGTCGCGCGAAGCGTCGGTCTTGCGCACGCGGAATAGTTACCTGTCCGTGATCGGGGTGGTTTCGCCCATGATCGGACTGCTCGGCACGGTGATCGGCATGATGGGCGCATTTGCCACCCTGGGCACCAGCGGCATCGGCGATCCGCGGGGACTGGCTTCGGCCATCGGTGAAGTGTTGCTCGCCACCGCCAGCGGTCTCTTCATCGCCATTCCGGCCTTTATTTTCTATTACATTTTCCGCAACCGCTCGCAGATTGTCCTGGTAAACGCCGACGATCGGATCAATTCGCTGATCGAGGACATTCCCTTCGAGGAACTGCGCGGGCTGCACATC
>JBGTNO010000306.1:0-3796 GCA_041743065.1 Chthoniobacterales bacterium | reverse complement strand
CCCCGGCCTTTCGGCTCGGGCCGTGCTTCCGCTCCCGTGGCGCGCTCGGCCGCCTCGGAATGGAAAGGCTGTTTGCGGTCCACCGGGATCGGTTTGCGGATCAGCTTCTCGATCGCGCGCACTTGATCGCGCTCGCTCGGCGAACAGAACGACACCGCGTCGCCCTCCGAACCTGCCCGCGCCGTGCGCCCGATACGGTGCACATAGGTCTCAGGTTCGACCGGCATGTGGTAGTTGATCACATGGGTCACGCCGTCCACATCGAGGCCGCGCGCGGCGATGTCGGTGGCGACGAGCGCGCGCACCTGGCCCGCCTTGAAACCGTCCAGTGCTTTGGTTCGCGCGCCCTGGCTTTTATTGCCATGGATGGCGGCGGCGGTGATGCCGGCCTTGGTCAGTTGCTCGACCACCCGGTTGGCGGCGTGTTTCATCTGGGTAAAAACGATCACGCGGTCCATGCGGGCGTCTTCGATGAGCTGGACCAGGAGCGACGGCTTGTTCGCGTTATCCACATACAGCAGTTTCTGCTGGATCTTTTCGACGGTGGGGCGCTCGGGCTCGATCGTCACCTTGACCGGATCGCGCAGGAGTGAACTGGCCAGGGTCACAATTTCTCCGGGCAGCGTGGCGGAGAAAAACAGCGTGTGCCGCTGGGCGGGCAGCTCCTTGATGACCTTGCGGATGTCATTGATAAAGCCCAGGTCGAGCATGCGGTCGGCTTCATCGAGCACGAAACACTCGACGCCGCGCAGGTCGATGAAGCGCTGCTGCATCAGATCGAGCAGACGCCCCGGCGTGGCGACGAGGAAATCGACGCCGTCCGCCATCGCCTTTTCCTGCGGGCGCTGGCCGACTCCACCAAAAATCACGGTATGGGAAATCCGCAGATGGCGTCCGTAGGTGTGAATGCTGTCGCCGATCTGCGCGGCCAGTTCGCGGGTGGGCGCGAGGATCAGCACGCGGGGCGTCTTGCGAATCGGCGGCCGCGGATGGCGGGCGATGTATTGCAGCAGCGGCAGCGTGAAAGCCGCCGTCTTGCCGGTGCCCGTCTGCGCGCTGCCCAGAAGGTCGCGACCCGCCACCAGATGCGGAAGGCACTGCGCCTGCACCGGGGTGGGCGTGGTGTAGTTTTCCTCCGCCAGCGCCTTTTGCAGTTCGGGCATCAGCGTCTGAAATACGCTGTTCGGGCTCGGCGTGGTGGATGGTTCGAGGACAGAGGTGTCCTGTGATTTTTTGCTAAATAAGCTCATTTTATAACTGTTTCGAATCCGGAATTACGTTTCACCAACCCGCCGGACTTCGAGGATAAATGAGCTGCTAGACTCGCAGCGCGAGGCCCACCCGGCGGAATTGCCGGAGCGGGCAGAGCCGCCTTCGATAGGGGCGAAGACCGCTTAAGTCAAATGATTTAAAACGTCACCTTGCCGTGCTGCTCGCCTTCTTCGATCTCGGGCGTGGTCCCTGTGGCGTAGGCTTTGGCCGCCGAAAATAGATACTCGATCTTTTGGAAACCCTGGTGGTCCCAATATTCGCCCTGCTCCGGCCGGGCCACGATCAAAGCGATATTTGGATCCTCTTGGCCGCCGGGGAACCAGACTTGAAACGACTCTTGCCATACTTCGTCGATTTTCGCGCGGTCCCGCGTCACCCGCGCCCGCGCGCTGAGGGAAAGATACGCCTTCCGATCATTCTGGCAGACCACGCTGACTTGTTCATCATCGGCGATTTCGCGCACCTTTCCCGAGTCTTCTCCGGAGATAAACCAGACCGTGCCGTCCTCTTCGATATCAGCCACTGCCATCGGACGCGCGCGAATTTGATCGCCTGCCGAATGCGTGACTAACATGGCGGTCTCGAACTGCTTCAGCAGCTCGACAAAATGCCGCCGGTTTTCCTGATCGTTGTTCATGCTTGAGACTTCGTCGCGCTCGAACGGAGCGGACGCCTTCCGGACTACTCAATCGGTCCCGCCACGATCCGCTTCCTCAGACAGTCGCGGAGATACCGGAGCGGATTATCGGTTTGCTCCATGCTGGTTAAAAAATCCGAAGCCTAAACGAGGCTGAAGAGGAAAATGAGGACGGCGGCGAGCAGGATGAGCAGGCCGAAGAATTTCAGGCGCGCTTCGCGGCGCTCGGCTTTCAGGGCTTTGCGGCGGGGGCGGACTTTGTCGCCCAGGTGCAGGTCGTAGCGTTTGTCCACGAGGGATCCGTGCGGCTGGACCCGGCGGGCGCCTTCGCGGGAGCGGGCGACGAGTTCGTCGCGCTTGCGCTGGCGCTCTTCGGCGGCGAGTTGCGGGGCCCGATCGATCATGGCCCGCAGGCGCTCCATCTCGCGGCGGAGCTTCTCTTCCTGGTCGGCCAGCGCTTTCTGCTCCTGGTCGAGCGGGGATCGGGAGGATTGGCGTTTGGGCATCCGGGGCGGGCTCTAGGCGGGGGTGAAGAAGGCAATCAGGAGGACGAAGAGCACGACGAGCACGAGCATCAGCGGCAGGGTGAAGGCGGCGCCGTGCTTGAGCCAGTGGAGGAAGTTTTTCTCGCCGGTGGCCTCGTACTCGTAGGAAAAGCCGTCGCCGGCGGCGTGCTCGCCGCCCTCGGGAATCTCGAGGGAGATTTTCGGGCGCGATTTATTATACTCGGCGCGGGAGTCTTCGACGGCGCTGAGGGCCTTGCTCAGCTCTTTGTTCACCTGCGAGGTCTCCCAGGTCTTGCTGTTGATCCGCTCCAGGTTCATGAGGTGCTGGCGGTAGGAATCGTCGATGGTCTGGAGCAGCTCGACGCGCTTCTGGGCGTCCACCGTCTCGCGCTCGACCACGACGAGGGCGCGGGTGAGTTTTTCCACCATCTCGGAGCGGCCGCGCTGGAGTTCATCCTGCCGGCGGCCGAGTTCTTCGAGTTCGCGTTTCTGTTTCTCGACCTGTTCCTGCTGGCGCTGGAGGCTCAGCAGTTGTTCCTGGGCTCGCTGGACCTGGGAGCTGGTGTCGAGGCGCTCGCCGGTCTCCTCATCGAGCTCCAGGTAGCCATCGTCTTCGGGGTAGGATCGGTCGGGCATGGTGTGAAAAAAAAGACTGGCCGGATATTAGGGTGGCAATCTCAAAACTCCAGATTTTTCAGGCGGCGGAGCGCTAATCCGAGCGGAACGCCCAGGACGACGAGGCTGAGCAGAGCCGCTCCGCCCCAGCCGAGAGCGAGCGGCGGCTGGAGGGGCGCTTCGAGGACTCGCAGCACGGGGGCCAGGGCCGCGAGGACGACAAAGAGCACGATGTAAATGAAGCTGACGACGAGGCAAAGGGTGCCGCCAAAGCCGGAGACGATCTTGGAGGGATTGTCCTCCTTGAAGTTGGGAAAAAGCGCGCCGAGGCCGACGGCGAGTCCGGAGAGGGTGGCGCTCATGAGGGCGATGGAGGTGGTGAAAAAAATCAGCTTGGCGGGGGCGAGGTGGAGCATGGCGCTGGAGACGGCCATGAGGAGAACGGTCACGCTCATGGTGAAGAGCGAGGCCATCCAGAACTTCTGCAGGATGATCCGGCGCAGGCCGACGGGGGCGAGTCCGAGGATCCAGAGCCGCCGCCCTTCGAGGCTGAACTGGGGGAAGACAAACCGGGTGGTGAGGGTGGAAAGGGTCAGGGAAGAGGCGGCGAGGTTCAGATAGCTGATCATCGTTTCCCAGAATTCGCTCTGAAAGTTGAAGGCGACGTTGCGCAGGTTGAGGACGTAGATGCAGAGGAGGCCGAAGAAGATGAGGAACTGGGTCCACTGCGCGGGGTCGCGCCAGAAGAGGCGGGCATCCTTCAGCA
>JBGTNO010000305.1:0-4886 GCA_041743065.1 Chthoniobacterales bacterium | reverse complement strand
TCCCTGCCCTCGCTGCGTGGTGAGCCAGGAATTCGTCCCTGGAATCAGCGCAATCTCGTTATCGGCAGACCGTCTTCTCACCGCATGGGGCTACGTGGCTGAGCGCGACGGCGCGATCGGAAAGTGGCGCACCCTGCCTCTGCCCGAGCGGCGTTACACCCAGCTCTGCCACTCGAAAAATGCCGTCTATGCGGCCTTCGAGAGCGATGGGGCAAGCGGCATTCTTCGCGTCGCGATGCCCGCTGGCCCGGTCACGCTCATCAGCAGCAACCGGCGCAAACCTGCGCAGAATCGCTTCGACAACTGCCCGCTCTATCGAGTGTCGAGGTTGTTCATCGGCCCCGGCGGCGCGTGCGGCGCGATCATCCGCGGCAAAGGCTATCTTTACGATGAGCGGGCTGGCGAATGGGCGCCGATCCTCCCTGCGGGCGCCACGATGTACGCCGAGCCAGCCGGTGGCGCGCTGCTTTTCATGTCCCCCGAGGCGGGTTTTGCGGTGCTCCCCGAGCCAGGAGCGGCACTCCAGCCGCTTTTCGGGGGCGGACCGTGGAAAGACGGCGCGCCGATCCAGGCAGGCTGGATTCCTCCGCGTCTCGATTTGTCGAGCGACCGCATTCCGGCGACGCATCCCATCTCGTTCGCCGCCGGGAAGCTGTGGTACCTCCGCCAAACCAGCGAAAACGGCGGGCTCAGTCCCACCGTTCATTTTTACGACACCGCGGAAGGAAAGAACCCGGTCGAGCACAGCATCGCGGTGAATCTCGGGAAAGGCCCGCGTCACCCAAACCACATCAGCCTCCTCGCCACGCCCGAAGGCTTGATTTTTTGGAGGGATTGGGATTTCTGGTTCCTGCCGATGCGCGACATTCCACGCTGAATGCGGACGCCGTCCGGTTGTTTCTGCCCGGAGTTGTCGCGGTTTAGGCGGCGTCCCCAGTCTTCAGCGCCGAGCGCACTTTCTGCTCAATCGCCTCGCGCTGCCTCGCGTTGGCCCTCCACCAGGCGAGTCCTGCATCGATGGCGGTGTAGAGCGTGCCGCGGTGGCTGGTGAGCCAGGGACTGCGGTCCCGAAATTTTGCCGCGACGCGAGCGTCTTTCATGAGAATCTCCACCTCGCGGTAGCCGGGGATCGCGGGCAGCATCTGCGCGGTTGGCATTTCTCCGATGTCACGCCAGCGACCAGGAACGACGCCGCATCTCGCCGCCAGCGACGCCGGGAGCCGCGTGTCGCGGAGTTGCCCATTCCCATCGCAGAACGCGGTCTGCGGCCCCAGAATCAGCGCCCCCTTCCATTGCCCGAGCGATTCGACGACCTCGTCGGCCGCGATCAGCGTGAATGGGCACACCAGCAGCGGCTTGCCGGCGGGCGCGTTCTCGACGAGCTGTTCGTCACTTAGAAAATCGACCCGGTATCCGAGCGCCTCGAGCAGCGCGTGCCAGCCCGCCATATTGTCCTCCAGCGCCTGGAGGTTGGCCGGCCAGAAGCTCTGGTAGCGCAGGCTGTCGCGCGAGTAGTGGATGCAGGCGAGCGGGCGCTTCTCCCATTTCCGCCGCGCTTTTGGAAAATCAGCGCGGTCGGCGATGTGGCGCACGATTTTCGTCCGGGGCGATTCGCCGCCGTCGAGGGCGGTCACGCCGTTCATCCCGATCTCGACTCCGCCGCGCGTTGGACGCCAGAGAAACCACCAGAGCTGCTCGACGCCATGTTTAGAAAAAACGTCCGCCGCCTGCTCCAGATAGTCCGCGTCCCAGGTCTCGCCAGCGAAACCGTTCGGCCATGCCCGCTCGTGGGCGCCCCCCTGGAATTCCGCGATCACGAACGTCGCGTCGCCCGCCGCCGAGCGCATGAGATCCGTGCTGCACGCGAACCGCGCCATGTCATCGCCGCGGTTTCCGCTCGCCGCATAGAGATCCGTGCCCACCCAGTCCAGCCCCGCCGCTTGCGCGAAGTAGTCCTGCCCGATCGAGAGCGAGATCGGGATGCCGGTCTCGGGAATGTTCGAGCCGATTCTCACATCCGGCGTGATCTCCCGGAGAAGCCCCGCCTGCCAGCCGATGAACTCCGCGAGATTCGCCTCACGCCACCGCATGAAATCCAGCCAGGCGTGCGGGTTTGTCCGGCCCCGATGGATGGCAACCTCCTCCCACGTGCCATAGCGCTGCGACCAGAAATTCGACCACCAGGCGGCATTCAATTCTTCGAGAGAAGCGTAGCGCGCACGGAGCCAGGCGACAAAGGCCGCGCGCGCTTCCGGATGAAAGTCGTACATTCTCTCCGGCGCGGAATGATGCACCTCCTCCGCATAGTTTGTCTCATTGTCGATTTGCCAGCCCCACAGCGCCGCGCGACCGGCAAAATGCCCCGCAAGAGCCCGGATCGTCGCTTCCGCTTGGGCTCGCGATGCCGCGTGGTTCCAGCACCAGAAATGACGCGCGCTCAGACAGCGCTCGCCGTGCGCATTCCGCATCCGGCCATCGGGAAACTTCAGGTCGAACCACGGCGGCGGTGTGGCCGTGGGAGTGCAAAGCACGAGCTTCAGACCCAGCTTGTCTGCCAGATTCACGAACCGGTCATACGCAGCGAAGTCGAATTTTCCGCACTGCGGCTCGAACCACGACCAACTGAATTCACCGAACCGGACCACAGAAATCCCGGCGTCGCGGATGCGCCCCAAGTCCCGTTCCCATTCGTTCTCTGGCCAATGGTCCGGATACCAGGCTGTGCCGAAGATTCCTTTTTCTGGCATCTATGCTCCCTCCTGCCTCAGCCGCTCTGTAAAATCAAGCCGAAGGGGCTGCCAACCATGCAGAGTTCTGGGGGAGACAATCGGCGCGATCCGAAGCCAGTTCCGCTCCGCGCCGGTGCATGTGGCGAATTTCGATGAAATCGAGAGCGAACGAGCCCCGGGGAAATCCTGGCGACGGACCCGGGATATCGGAGACATCCTGCCGACCGGAGCTGCTCATGCCGTCGGTCAAGGAGCGGGTTGGAGGGCGAGCGCGTGCGCGGTGAGCCAGGAGAGCGCGATGGCGAGGCTGAAACTCCACAGAGTGCCGATCAGGATGTACTCCGCCAATGCCTGATCCTCCGCTTCCTTGAAGCGCAGCACGGACTTTGCGGCGACAAGGAAACCGATCCCGGCTGGCTGGTTGATCAGAATGAGCAGGAAGATCAGAGCCCGTTCGAGCTGACCGATCCGCTTGCCTCCCTCCTTTAGGCCCTTGGCCAGCTTTGCTTCGAGCCCTTCGTTGCGCTCCATCAACTTTTGTGCCACCTCTCCCACAAAAAATCCGCTTCCCGTGACTACAGCGCAAAATCCTCCCACCATCACAATCGGCATCCATCCGACTCCCGTGAACTTGTCGGCCAACCCGGACTGCGCTGCCCACCATGCCAGTCCAAGAAGCGAAAGAATGTGAGCGGCTTGATCGAGCGCGAACGCCGTAGGGCTGCGGGCGAAGTGGAGTTTTATCCAGTCGATGAGAAAATGGAGGCCCAATAAGAAGAGTGGCAGCTCCCACAGCCGCCATTGCTGGAGAAGCAGGTAGGCAATGCCGGCGTGAATCGCGGCATGCAGCAGAAGAACAGCAAAACGCCGTTTGTTCCGCGCCATGCGATCGGGTTGAAGGGCGAAATCGCCGATGCCGTGGGCGCAGAGGAGAATGATACAGATCGATTCCATGTGGGCTTACAGGGCAACCTGCGAAAATTGCATCCTTGGAAAGCAACCTGAAACGGTTGCAATCGAAACGATTAAACAAGTCGCACGGCTTGTTTTTGAAAAATACAACCTTCTTCGATTGTGTTCTAGCATTTCTCTTTCTCGCGAAGAGCTGCTGCGAAACTTTCGATCGCCGGAAGCAGATACGTTTTCCACCGAGTTCTGGCCAGCGCGGCGGCGATGGCTTGTTGCGTCGGCGCCGAGCCATCGGCCAACGCCGCCTGTGGCAGGCGGGACGTTTCCTCCTGCGTGAGGCCCGACAGCGCGCCATGAATAGCGATTGCCTCGGAGACAGACCAGCGGGTGGCGTGCAGATCGACCAATCGCACGATGGCATCCGAAAGGCGCGCCAGCGGCCCAGACTGGTTTTGGATCTTCAAGAGCATCCGCACCTTCGCGTCCGCAATCTCGTCCAGCGCCGACCCGGAAAGCTCGAAGGCGGGACCGGAGGACTCGCTTATCTTTGAATCCTTGAGCCCCTCCACTTCGCCGACCGCGAGGCCGATCCGTGCGTCGAGTTTTTCCCCGAGCAGAGCCGACTCCGCCTTGAGGCCCGAGCGGATGAAAAGCGCGGCCTCCAGCACCCGCTCGGACTCCTCCAGGCAAAGCTGCCAGCTATCGCCGCGAAAAATGTCGAGATTCCCCACGACCGCTCCCGGATGGACGCGGGCGAACGCCTGTGCGATCCGCTTGAGGGCGAACTGGGCAGCCTCTTTGCCATCTGGAGAAAGCTTCCGGGACTCCACCAGATCCCCCGTCAGAACGGCGTAGCGTTTCATGAAAGGCTTTCGAGATTGGCGTTGTCGAGCATGGGGCGTTGGAGATTTTCCTCGATGAGGCGGACCTTGTTGTGTGGGTCGTTCAAGGTGTGCGCGCCATTCCCTGCAGCCTTCCAGCTCTTTTATTTGGAACTCTTACCAGCGCCCCCGGCGCTCCTGAGGTAGGATTCGAACCTACGACCAATCGGTTAACAGCCGATCGCTCTACCACTGAGCTACTCAGGATTTTTTGCCGCGCGGAAGGGGCGTAAACCTCTAGAGAGCGCCACTCCCATTGCAAGCGCCTTTTTCCCGCGGACGGCGGCGACCGTTCGGCGCCGCCCGCGCGAAGCACTGGCATGCCCGCAAAATCCAAAGCCCAGCAAAAAGCCGCCGGCGCCGCGCT
>JBGTNO010000304.1:0-16205 GCA_041743065.1 Chthoniobacterales bacterium | reverse complement strand
CTGCAGGCCAGCAATTGCTCCGCGGGGGCTTCCCAGTCATGCGTCTTTTGCGGCGAGCCGGGATGGGTTTCCCACCATTGTAGTTCGGCCAATAAAGCATTAGGTCGATCATAAGCAACGATCGCGCCGTTCTCGCGATTTTGTAGCAGATCGCGCGCGCCCACCCGATCGCTTACGATGCAGGGCAGGCCGCAGTTCAGCGCCTGCGGCACCACCAGGCCGAACCCTTCTTCAATCGACGGCAGCACCAGCACCGAACCGCGGCGGAAAGCGGCGGCCAGTTCCAGCTGGCCGAGCGGGCCGTGACGGTGGAGCTCGATCGAGCCGGAATATGCGCGCAACAGCGGCTCCGCTTCCGGCAGCACACCGCCATACAGATTGACGCGCCAGTCTCGCTGGCCGGCCAGAGTCAGGGTTTCGAGAAAAGGGCGCAGTCCCTTGCGGAGACCGATCTGTCCGGCGAGGACTATGGTGAACTTTTCGGGCTGGGCCCGGCCGCGAGCGTGAAAGATCGCCGGGTCCGCGCCGTAGGGCACGACCCAGATCCGGCTGGCGCCGACGCCCTCGGCGATTAACTGGTCCCGCACCACGGTCGAGGCGGCGCAATGAAAATCGGCCAAGGCATATTCACGGGCTTCGCGTTCGAAATAGGCATCGTCGTAAGGCGTGACTTCCGTCACTTTCAGCCCCTCTTTCTCATATTCCGGTCGTAAAAGTTCGACCCATTGCCGAACCGGACCGGTGGCATGGTTGAGCACGGTGCGGATGCCCATTCTTCGGGCGGCGGCAAAAAGTTCGCCGCACTGGCCCGGGATGCCATGGATAAAGTCGCACCGCTCGAGCGCGCGGGCGGCCCACCGGTCAAAACCACGATCCTGCCAGAGAAACAGCGAGCGGCTGGCCGGTCGGAAACGGCGCGGCGCGTATTTCAAAAGCGCGTAAGTGATCAAAGTGCGCCCGCTGTGCGCCGCGATGGGAAGAGCGGCGGGATCGCGCAGTCGCCAGCGTGGGTAGCCGGAGTAATAGGCGCCCACAGCTTCTCGCCGATGCAGCGCGCGGGCCAGGTCGTAGAGATGGCAAGGGTTGGTCGCGGCGAAGGATATCTTCATGGCAAGAAACGCGACCGCCATTCCTTCTCGCTAGTGAGCGGATGTTTAAACAAACGCATCCAGCCCAGATAGACGCGCCACGGGACGGGCCGCCGGGCGCGTAAACAATGAGCGGCTCCTCGGAATGCTTGCAGCCACCAGGCCGGTTCGCGGGCTAGCCAGCCCGGCCCGCGACTGGCGGCATAGACAAGCTGCCGGATGAGGCGGTAAAGCGAGAGGGCGATGAGCTGAGGAAACGGGCAACGCATCCAGATGCTCCATTGTTCATTGCGGGCATGCCGGTGGTGGATTCGCACCTCCCGCCGGTTGGCCGACGAATAGTGGTGCCGGACGGTGAGGCCCGTATAGTGATAGACCATCCAGCCCGCCGCCGTCATTTGGAGGGCAAGGTCGGGTTCCTCGTAAGCGTGCTGGAAGACCGGATCCCAGCCCGGCACCCGCGCGTAAGCCTCGCGGCGGAAGGCGGCGGCGGAGGCCGCGTAGCTGGCGACGTAAAGGGAGGGGCCGAAGTCGTCCGCCGACAGCGTTTCCGGAAACTCGTCGGTGCGCTGCGGGAAGGAGGCGATGCCTAGCCTCGGCCGCTCCGCAAACAAACGCTCGACTCGGCGGATGAAGGCGGGTTCGACTGGATAGCTGTCGTCGTCGAAACTCAGCACGATATCGCCGCCAGCCGCGGCCATCAGGCGGCGGCGCGATCCCACCGAGCCAATGGCGGCGTCGTTCACCAATCGCACCACCTCGGGAAACTCCGCCGCAAGCATCGCCGAAGTTCCGTCGGTGCAGCCATCGCAGCACACGAGGATCTCGCCGGGCGGCGGGTCCAGAGCGGCGAGCTGTCGCAAGGTGCGCCGGAGGTCGTCTTTCCGGTTGCGCGTCGCGATGATGGCGGTGTGCTTAAACTCCATCTTGAATTCGCCACACCTCAATAGATCGCGGCTGTTTTCTGCGCGACCATCTTCCAGTCCAGCGCAATGGCGCGGTCGCGGGCGGCTCGTCGCATGCTCATTACCTTCTCGGTGGAACCGGCCAGAGTCTCGAGAGCGCGGGCAAACGCCGGCACGTCGCCGGGCGGAATCAACTCTCCGCATGAAGGGGTGAGGTATTCGGGGATGCCGCCGACGTTTTCCGCCACCGCCGGCAGTCCACAAGCCAGCGCCTCGAGCAGGGCGTTGTTAGCGGTCGCCTCTTCCGCGCTGTGAGCGAAACAGGAAGCGGTGCGATATTCGCGCAGCAGTTGTTCGTCCGTGATGTTCGAGAAAAATTCGACGTTGGGAAGACCTTGAAAATGGGACCTCCAGTCCGCCGGTGCCACGATGCGAAAGCGAATCCGCCGATTCTTTTCCGATACTCCACACAAGGCTTGGAGAGTCTTGAAATCGCGGCGGTGTCCACCCACGGCCAGGACGGTGAAAAAAGAAGCGTCGCTGAGATGCTCCGCCGGGGTGAAGTAGCGGGTATCCACTCCGTGAAGGATAACGTGAATCCGGTCCGGGTGAACACCGGCGTGCAGGAAAAACGGACGCTGCGACTCAGACATAAGAATGATTCGGTCCAATTTTCGCAGCCGCCATTTGCAGCGAACCGACTCCCGCAGCGTATCAATAGGACTATGAAAAGTGCCACAAAAAGTGACGTCGGGATGGCGGGGAGCCAAGTCCAAAAAACCGAGATCGTGGTCTGCCCACAACGAATGGATCACCCCCCGCAGACGCCCGCGGAATCTCCGAATCACCCGCCACTCGAGCCGGGCGGAGCCGCCGGTGTACCAGCGGGTGAAAGCCACCCGGCGCGCGATCCGCAGGGCGAGCAGCGAGACTCCCCCGCGCGGCATGGTGCGCGGCCTGGTCATCAGTTCGGCGCCGCTGACATATTCCGCCAGCAGATTGTAGCCTGAGCGCTTCGCATGGGAGGCGTAGGCGGTGGCCAGCATGAGAGTTCGGCTTGGGCTCATCGGAGAAATCGGGCCACGCGTTCGGCCGCGACGAAGCCGAGTAGATCGTGCACCAAACGGTAGTGCAGCGGAGCGGCCGGCCCGCCGAGGCGGATCATTCCTTTCGCTTGGCGGATTCTATAATAGTCAGCCGCCGCGGAGAGATCGTCCCGGGCTCGCGTCCTCGCCATTGCAAAACAGGCCCACCCCGCGAGATCCTGATAGCGGCGCCGCCACCGCCCCTCCGCTCTGAGCCAGGCTTGGAATTGATCGAGGAGTGCCGTTTTCGTCGCGATCACCAACGCTGGATCGCGGCGGCAGACGGTTTCTTCCGACCAGACCCGGTAAACGGCCTCGGCTCCCGGGCGGAATTCAAACTTCATGCCCGCCATCAGCGCTCGCAGGTAAAGCTCGTGCTCCTGGCAGCATGGCATCGACTCGTTCCACCCGCCCAGTCGCTCCAAGGCGTCCCGGCGCCAGAGCGCGCCTCCGGTCTGAGGAAGTTGCCAGGTGATGAATCTCTCAAAGAGATCGAAGTGGGGATCGATCCGCATGATCGCGCGCGATCCCGTGCGTTCATTTTCCTCGGTCACCTCGCTATATAATACCTGCGCATCCGGGGAGGAATTTTCCAGCTGGTCCGCGATTTTGCCGGGATGAAGGTAATCGTCGGCGTCCAGATACTGAATCCATTCGCCTCTGGCCCGGCGCAGGATTTCATTACGGGCGCGATTACCGCCCCCGTGCCGCTGCGGAACCAATTCGATCTTGTCGCCGAAGGGCGCGAGGCGCTCGAGCGAGCCGTCGCTGGAGCCATCATCGACCACCACGATCTGCAGGGGCGCATGGGTTTGCTCCAGCGCGCTTCCGACCGCCTCTGCAATCCACTGGACTGCGTTGTGGCAGGGAATGCCAAGGGTGACGAGTGGAGCCGCCATCCTTACCCAGCGGCGGCCGCCGTTACTTTAGAATAAAGCGGAGCTGACTGCGGCTGATCGAGGTGGCGGATCTCGCGATAGACTTTGCGCAAAGTTTCCACCTGCCGCGCCCGAGAAAAGAGTTCCTCGACGCGCCGCCGACCGGCCCGGCGGAGGTTTTCACAGCGGTCGGGCGATCGGGAGACTTGGCGGAGCAGATTGGCAAAAGCGTCAATGTCCGCGGAGTCAGCCAGGTATCCGGTGATGCCGTCCTGAATGGTTTCCGGGATATCGCAATGGCGGCTGCCTAGACACAGCAGGCCCATGGCCATGGCTTCGGTCAGCGCCACCGGAGCGCCGCCCTCGGCGTCACCGTCCGGGGCGTGCTTGCTGGGGACGAGAAAAACATCGTGCCGATAGAGCAGGGCTCGCGCTTCGGCCAGGTTCTGAAATCCAGCGAAGGTCACGCGGCCGGCGAGCTGGGGCCGGGTGGCTAGTTCCTGAAGCTCTTCCCGGATCGCGGCTCCCGCTTCATCGCCGGGAGTCGCGTCGCCGATGAGGGTGACGACGAGATCGACCCCGCGGGCGACGGCTTCCGCGCAGGCGCGCAATCCGTCCGCAAAACCTTTTTTCGAGACGAAGCGAGCCATCATGACCACTCTGAGCTGCCGGTCTGGCAGCGCGGGCGCGTAAGTTAATCTTTCGATATCCACGCCGATGCGGCAGACATGAATCCGCGCGACCGGACAGCCAATGGCGGCGAGGCGCGCCGCCATGACCGGACCTTCGGCGATAAAGGCAGCGCCGTGCGCGAAGAGTTGATCGAGAGCCGTCTGACGCGCGGACGAGACTTTCCAGGCGTCGATGCCATAGAATGAGGTCACCAGCGGAACTTTCAGTTTACGCGCCAGAGGCAGCAGGTCGCAGCCGGCCATGCCGAAATGAGCGTGAATGATTTCCGGTTCCCAGCGCCGGACGGCCGCGCCCGCGATCAGGCCGCGCGCGCCCAGCCGGAAGGCTAGTGAATTGACTAGACGAGGAATTCCGGATCCCGTTTGCCACCGCGGCGGATCGAAGATGAAAGGAAGACCGGGTGCGGGAAACTGCTCGGGGTTGACCCGCTCGTCGCAGAGCACTCCCGGCTCCACGTCCGGCACATCCAGCACCTGAGGATAGATCCAGTTCTCGGAAAGCCGCAGGAAGGGGCGAACGGAATGGAGAACTTTCATGGTGCCACCACCTCCCGCACGGCGGCGATGACGTCCGCCACATCCTCATCCCGCAAGGCCGCGGAAAGGGGGAGGGACACCGTGCTGGCCCCGACTTTGGCCGCGTTGGGATAGTCATCGTCGCTCCAGCCGAAACGTTCCTGGTAAACCGAGAAGGAGGGAATGCTCCGGTAGTGCACGCCCGTGCCGATGTTTAGCGCGTGCAGCCGGTTCATGAATTCGTCGCGCTCCAGACCGCAGCGGTCAGGCTCGATGGCCAGGGTGTAAAGATGGAGTGCGTGCCGCGATCTTTGGTTGAACGGCGCGGGAGTTTCCACGGGCAGATCGGCGAAGGCGCGGTCGTAGCGCTCCCAGATCTCGCGGCGGCGCCGAGTCATCGCTTCGAGCCGATCCAACTGGCGCAAGCCGAGGCCGGCCTGGAGATCCATCATGTTATATTTGAAGCCGACCTCCACCACATCGTAATGACGATAGCCCGCGTCGGAGAATCGTTTCCAGGCATCCTTGGACAGGCCGTGGAGCGCCAGGTTCTTGATCCGGGCGGCGACTTGATCGTCATTCGTCAGCACCATGCCGCCCTCGCCCGTCACGATGTTTTTGGTGGAATAAAAGCTGAGCACTCCGCAGCGGCCAAAGGTGCCAGCCGCAACGCCGCGCCATTTCGTTTCAAACGCGTGGGCGCAATCTTCGATGATATCCAGATCATGCTCGCGGGTCAGGCGAGTCAGCGCGTCCATCTCGCAGGAGCGCCCGGCATAGTGGACCGGGATGACCGCGCGCGTCCGCGGGGTGATGCGCCGGCGGACGGACTCGGGATCGATACATTGCGTGGCAGGATCGATATCGGCCAGCACGGGGGTGGCGCCGGCGTGGATGATCGAATTCACCGTGGCGCAGAAGGTCATCGCCGTGGTGATGACTTCGTCCCCGGGGCCGATGCCGAGCGCGATGCAGCTCAGATGCAGCCCGGCGGTGCAGGAGCCCACCGCCAGCGCGTGCTTAACCCCTTTATACTCCGCGACGCGCCGCTCGAATTCAGCGACCTTGGGCCCGGTGCCGAGCCAGCGCGATTTGAGGCTATCCACCACTTCGGCGATTTCCTCGTCGCCGATCAGCGGCTGGCCAAAGACTAGATAGGAATCTCTCATGGATTAACCTTGACCGGCTCGGAGGAGGCGGCGAGGGGACGAACCTGATAGCTGACCGGTGTATAGACACAGCCCCAGCGGTGATCGAGATCGCGGGTGCCATAGAGCGGGCTCTGCGCGATTTCGAAATTGATGCCCTCCTCGATCCAGGTGTAGAGATGGCCTTGAGGATTCTGGAGGTGAAAAGTCATCCGATAGAGCGCGGGCAGGAAAGTCACCGGGCCGAGCCGCACCGCGATCTCGTGCTCGCCGGGGGGGAGGGGATCCATCTCCAGGCCTTGTTCCGTGGTGTTGACGCACGTCATTAGCGTGCCGAGATGGTGTCGGATGACGATACTGTAACAGGGTTGCCTGATCTCCTGGAAAACGTTCACGCGGATACGGACCTCGAACGACTGGTTAGTCTTGGGATCCTGATTTTCCTCGCCGTCCTGATTGAGGATGCGATAGCCGAGCAAGCGGGCGGTTCCGTCGCTCTGCACGCGGTCGGGGGCCAGGTCTTCCTCCCGCCGCGCGGACGAGTCCTGCAGGTAGCGGGCGATCAGTTCCGGCGAGGGACCGATCCCGGCGCAGCGGCCTTCCTTTATATAGATACTCCGGGGGCAGAGGGTCTCCACCGCCACCATGTTGTGGCTGACGAAGAGCACCGTCCGGCCGGATTTGGAGACGCCTTCCATTTTGCCCAGGCACTTCCGCTGGAAGGCCGCGTCGCCCACCGCCAGCACTTCATCCACGAGCAGAATCTCCGGCTCGAGATGGGCGGCCACGGCGAAGGCGAGCCGGACATGCATGCCGCTGGAATAGCGTTTCACCGGGGTGTCGATAAACTTCTCCACCTCGGCGAACTCGACGATCTCGTCGAACTTCTGATCGATCTCCGCCTTGCGCATGCCGAGGATGGCGCCGTTCAGGTACACATTTTCACGGCCGGTCAGTTCCGGGTGAAAACCGGTGCCGACTTCCAGCAGCGAAGCGACTCGGCCGCGGATAATGGCTTTGCCGGAGGTGGGTTCGGTGATGCGGGAGAGGACTTTGAGCAGGGTGGACTTGCCCGCGCCGTTCCGGCCCAGGATGCCGACCACTTCGCCAGCTCCGATTTCGAAGGAAACGTCGCGCAGGGCCCAGAGTTCCGGCGCGCTGCGCTGGCGGGGCGCGCGTCCGCGAAGCTGATCCCAGAGAATGTTGAGTTCCTCGCGGAACGACTGGGCACCGATCGAGCCGAGCGCGTAGCGTTTCGAGAGACTGTGAGCTTCGATGATCGGCTGGCTCATTTGACTAGACAGTATCGACAAAGGTGCGCGCCGTCCGCTGGTAAAAGGCGACGCCGGAGACGAGGAGCACGAGCGTGATGACGAGGGAAAGGCCGATGCAGAGCGGGTCCATGGTGCCGCGTCCGCAAAAGGAGTAGCGGAACCATTCCACCAGCGCGGTCATGGGATTGATCAGCGGGATCCACTGCCATTTCGGCGGGAAAATGGAGATCGGCATCACCACCGGCGTGAGGTACATCCAGATCTGGGTCAGAAACGCCATCAGGTGGGAAAAGTCGCGGTATTTCGCCGTGAGGGCCGACATCCAGAGCGAGACTCCCAGGCTGAGCAGCACCAGATGCAGCAGCGCCAGCGGCAGCAGCAGAGCGGTGGGGCGAATGGCCAGCACTTCGCTCGCGGGGGTGAAAAGTTCGTAGTAAAAGAAAAAGGCGAAGTAAAAGACGAACTGGATCGCGAAGGCGATGAGGTTGGAGAGGGAGGTGGCGATGGGGACGATCAGCCGCGGAAAATAGACCTTGGTGAAAAGGTAGGCGTTGGTGGTGAAGATCGTGGTGGCCGTGCTGAGATTTTGCGCGAAATAGCCCCACATCACCATGCCTGAGAAATAAAAGATCGGGCCGGGCAGGCCGTCGGTCGAAATCTTGGCCACCTTCTGGAAGATAACGGTGAAGACCACCGTCATGAGGAGCGGCTGGAGAAGGAACCAGACCGGACCGAGCACCGTCTGCTTGAATTTTGAAACGAAATCGCGCCGGACGAGCAGGAGCACCAGATCGCGATAATCCCACAGTTCCCGCCCATCGAGACCGGCCCAGCCACTGGGCTGTATGATGATCTCGCGCGGAGGCGGGACGGTGGCGCTGGACGGTTGAATCATTTAGACGAATACTAGGCTTCCCGTTTCCGAAGAAATCGGGAACTCGGATTGATGAGAGGAGCAGGAACTGTTCGCACTCTCAGGAATGAGCCACGTTGTCGCAGAATTGAAAATGAGAAAAAACCTCTCGGTCCTCAAAAATCGCTTATTCGGTCGTTCGCCGACCGTGGATGACCTGACCTATTGGGAGCAGCGCACCCGTGTTTTCGGGGCTCAGGCGGTCATGAACCTGCACCACGCACCCGCCGAGATCGAAAATGTGACCCGGCGGCAGGTCGCGGAAATTTTCCCTCATTTGCGGGCGGTGACTCCGGAATTGGTGGGAAAAATTCTCGATTTTGGCTGCGGCCCCGGTCGTTTCTCATCGCTGCTCCACACCCAAGTGGGCGCGCCCGTGGTGGCGGTCGATCCCACGCAGGGGTTGCTGGACCTGGCTCCCCGCAGCGAGGGAGTGCATTACGCTCGGGTGATCGATGGCAGGGTGCCGCTGGAGGATGCGAGCGTGGATCTGCTCTGGGTGTGCCTCGTTTTGGGTGGCATTCGGGAGGCGGCTTTGCCGGATTGCGTGGCGGAGCTGCGGAGGGTGCTGCGTCCGGGCGCCGGGATTTGTGTCGTCGAAAACACCGCGGAAAAGCCGGATGCGGAGCGATGGTTTTTCCGCCGCCCGGAGTTTTATGAAGAGCTGTTCCGTTTTGTGCCGGTGAAGCGCGTTCACGACTACGAAGATGTGGGGGAGCGGATCACCGTTCTGACCGGGCGCTGCGCTTAAGTCTGAACCACTTCCGGGACGGGATCTTCGCGCAAAGCGGGCTGGGCCTTCGCCGGGCGAGCGAACAACTCCCGCAGTTCGAGCCAGCCCCATTGCGCCAGCAGATCGGCGATCCGCTTGAAACTGAGCCCTGAAAAAGTGAACCCATTGACCAAGTCGAGATGCCGCGAATTTTTTGCGCCAAACCTGCCATCCTGGCGGCGACGGCGAGCGATCGCGGCGAGGCGGCAATTGTAGAATCGCATCAGATAGTAAATGGGCACTGACGGCGGTGCGGAAAAAGGCGGCACCAGCAGCGCCTGAGTGCCCTGCCGAAAAGGCTGGGAAACGACTCCTAAATAGTAAAAACCCAGGTCGAGATTGAAGGCGAGGCGCATCAACTCGTAATCGCCGACGTATTCGTACTTGTCCTGGTAGATCGCCTCGAACCAGCGCTGGAAGCTGGTGACGAAGCGGCTGTTCATGGTGGCCACCAGCTCGGTGACCTCCTCGCCCTCGCAGTCTTTGGTGATGATTTCCACCGCCGCGGAAACGGTGAAGGCGATCATATCCATCCCGGGACTGTAGAGCGGGTCGAGGAAAGCGGCCGCGTCGCCCAGCAGCGCGAAACCATTTCCCAGGTATCGATCGGAGGTGTAGGCGAGATTTTTCCGCCAATGCACGTCGCCCTCGATGATTTCCGCGCCGGCCAGAAGTTCGCGCGCGACCGGGTGCCGGATCAAAAAGGCGCGCATCCGCTCGGCCAGCGGCGCGTCGCTCCGCGGCCAGTCGGCGAGGCGCTGATCCATCACCAGGCCGATGCTGGTATCGCCCCCGCGAAGAGGAATCCACCAGCTCCACCAGCCGTCCCCGACCACATGATTGGTCGCCGTTGAACGAATGCCGTAGGGCTTGGCCGCCCACTTGGGATACTTCGCCGCGAGCTCCGAGCCATCCAGATCTTTCACGCCCCGCCAGCGTGCCCAGACGGCGGACGTGGGATGGCGTTCGTTCGGGATCCGCCAGCCTTCCCGCCGCGCCAGCAATGAAGCCACGCCCGAAGCATCGAGCACCCAGCGGGCGTCGGCCGTGAATTCCTGATCGCCCTCTTCCCAGGTGACAATCTGCCGCCCGCCTGCGCGCAGCTCAATCTTGCGAACGTTCGCCGGGCGCCGCGCGATCGCGCCCGCCTGCTCCGCGCGCTTCAGCACCTCGGTGTCAAACACCGCCCGATCCAGCTGATAGGAAGGCAGCCGCACCTGAAACCGCCCGCCGATCTCGCTCGAGTCCTCCAGGTTTTCGGCCGCCTCATTGGCGAACCAGAACCGCATCCCCTGCTTCACCAGGTGGGCGTCGTTCAGGTGCTGCGTCAGGCCAAGTACGCGCCCCAGAAAATACGCGCTTACCTCCACGGTAGCCTCTCCGACGCGCCGCTTAAACGCCTCCGACTTTTCCAGCACCAGCACCCGCAGCTCCGGCCGCGCCCGTTTCAGGAGCAGAGCGGCGGAGCTCCCGGAGAGCGATCCGCCCACGATGATGACATCGTAGCTGGAGCGAGCGGGCGAAGGGCTGACCATGCCCCAAAATGGGGGCTGCGCCCGCGCTTCGCCACCGAAAATTTGTTCCGAAGGCCGTGGCGACATTTTGCGGAGAAATCCTTGCGCCCGGGCGGGGGTCTGTTAAACGTACCGGCTCGCTTTCCCGCTCGGGTGGTGAAATGGCAGACACGTACGCTTGAGGGGCGTATGCCGCAAGGCGTGGGGGTTCAAGTCCCCCCCCGAGCACTTGGCTTTATGAGGGTTCCAGAGCGATTCCCGGAAAAACGGTCGCAGAAATGGCTGCAAATCTCAATCTCACCGCGCTCACTTTAAACGAACTGGCTGGGTCCATGCCGGGTCTCGCCCCGGTGCATGCGCGGACGCTTTGGCGGGCGGTGCAGCGGGAGCTGCGGGTGGATGTTTCTGATCGCAGCGCGTTTCAGGTTCCGCTGCGGCGGTGGCTGGAGGAAAATCCGGTGGAGGTGACGGCGCTGGCGGGGGTGAGGGAAATCCGGAGCGGCGATGGCTGGACGCGGAAGTTTCTGCTGCGCCTGGGGGACGGGCACACGATCGAGACGGTGCTGATGGGTTATCCGGGGCGGTTCACGGCTTGTCTCTCGACCCAGGCGGGTTGCGCGATGGGGTGCGTTTTTTGCGCGACGGGGCAGGCGGGATTCACGCGGCATCTGTCCACGGGCGAAATCGTGGCGCAGGTGCTGCACTGCCGGCGCGCGCTGGCGGCGGAGGGGCTGTCGGGCTTGCGCAATCTGGTGCTGATGGGGATGGGGGAGCCGCTCCACAATTATGACAGCGTGATGTCGGCGCTGGAAATTGTGACGGATCCGTGCGGGCAAAATCTCGGCCCGAGCCGGATCAGTATCAGCACGGTGGGACTGGTGCCGGGCATCCGGCGGCTGACGGAGGAGCGGCGACCCTACCATCTGGCGGTGAGTCTGCATGGGGCGACGGAGGCGGAGCGCGCGGCGCTGGTGCCGGTGGGCAGACGCTGGCCGCTGGCGGAATTGATGGTGGCCTGTCGCGAATACACGGCGGCGATGGGACGGAAGATTTTTTTCGAATGGACGCTGATCGCGGGCGGAAACGACACGGCGGAACAGGCGGGCCGGCTGGCGGCGTTGCTCCGCGGGATGCCGGCGCACGTGAATCTGATCCCGCTCAATCCGACGGCGGGTTTCGCGGGCTCGGCGGCTTCGGAGGGGGCGGCTGACCGTTTCCAGGGGATCTTGCGGGCGGCGGGCATTCCGAGCACGATCCGCCAGCGGCGCGGGATCGATGTGGCGGCGGGCTGCGGGCAGCTGAAGGCGGGCGCGGTCTAGCTTACCAGGTGCTCGGAGGCGTAGTCGAAGCTCTGCCGCAGGGAATCGACGGGATCGCCGGGACAGAAATCCTGCTCGATGATGAACCACTCGCAGCCGCCCGCCTCGGCGGCGGCGATGATGCCGGGGAAGTCGAGGGTGCCCGCGCCGATCTCGCACATGGTGGGCGCGCCGGTCGGGCCGACTTGGTAATCTTTGAGGTGCAGCAGCGGCAACCGGCCGCGCAGCTTTTGGCACCAGGCCACGGGATCGCAGCCGCCGATCTGGACCCAGTAGGTATCGAGCTCGGCCTGCAGGTTTTCCGGCGAGCTTTCCTCCATGAGGATATCGAGGACCAGTTGGCCGCCGTGGCGGTAAAACTCGTGGGCGTGATTGTGATAGGTGAGCACCTGGCCGGCCTGGCGCAGGGCGGCGCCGGCCCGGTCGAGGGCGTGCGCGAGCCGCTTGGTGGCGTCGAGATCGGCGAAATCGATGCCGACGGGGAAGGGGTAGGCGGTGTAGCGACAGGCGAGCGCTTGGAGCCGGTCGATGACTTTGGGGGTGTCTTCGAGAATGTCTTGCGCGGGCTCATGGGTGGCGCAGCAAGTCAGGCCTTCGTCGCGGAGGATCTGGAGCAGATCCTTGGTGTCGATGGGGCCGAGGCCGCTGAGTTGCACCGCGGTGTAGCCGGCCGCGCGGACGCGATGGAGCGTTCTGGCGATGTCGGCGGGGGTCTTGAGGAGATCCCGGGTGGTGTAGAGCTGGGCGGCGATTTGTTCGATCTTCATAAGGGAAATCAGCGGTTCTGGGAGGCGGCGAAATCCACCCGGGCGGCGCGCACGACTTTTTCGCCGCGCTGGGATTGGGCGGCGAGTTGTTGGAGTTTGTCGGCGTAGGCGGCGCCGTCGATGGGAAATTCGATGGCGCGATCTTCCAAGGCGGACTGGAGGATGGCGTTGGCCAGTTCCACGGAATGGATGCCCTCGGCACCTGGGGCAATGAGCGTTTCGCCCCGCAGGATGGCGTTGGCGAAGTTCCTTAAAATCCCGAGGTGCTGCTCCCCGTGGCCGTTCACCGGGATCTCGACATTCCAGATGGCGGGCGCGGCGAAGGCCTGGTCGCTGGTGGCGCTGAACTCGCTCATGGCCTGCTCGTTGCGGGTGAAGATGAGGCGGTCGTTTTCGTAAACGAGCTTGCCGTTTTCGGCGGTGATCTCGAGCCGGTTGGTCCCGGGAGCCTCGCCGGTGGAGGTGATGAACACGCCGGTGGCCCCGCCGGGAAATTCCAGATAGGCGGTCACGTCGTCCTCGACCTCGATGTCGTGGTAGCGGCCGAACTGGCAGAACGCGCGGACTTTTTTCGGCAGCCCGAACATCCACTGGAAGAGATCGAGGTTATGCGGGCATTGGTTGAGCAGCACGCCCCCGCCCTCGCCGCCCCAAGTGGCGCGCCAGCCGCTCGAGGCGTAGTAGGCGGCGGTGCGGAACCAGTTGGTGATGATCCAGTTGACGCGGCGGATTTCGCCCAGCTCTCCGCTGGTGATGAGGTGCCGGATTTTCTGATAATACGGATCCGTCCGCTGATTGAACATGGCGGCGAAGACCAGCTCGCGGTTTTTCCCGGCGGCGGCGAGGAGGCGTTCGCAGTCGGCCTTGTGCACGGAAATCGGCTTCTCGACCAGCAGGTGCAGCCCCTTTTCCAGCGTGGCGATGCCCAGCGGAGTGTGGGAAAAATGAGGCGTGCAGATGAGCACGGCGTCGATTTCGGCCGACTCGATGAGCTCTTCCCCGGTGGCGAAATGAGCGGCGCCGGGGAATTCCGCGAGGCGAGGCGCGTCCACATCGGCGACGGCCGCCAGCTCCAGGCCGGGTATTTTGCCGGTTGCAATGCCGCGGGCATGGGTCGCGCCCATGTTGCCCAGCCCGATGATGCCCAGTCTGATTGTATTCATGGCAAGGACGCGGAGGATAGGGCGCGGCCGGTCTTTTTGGGAAGGGTTTTTGCGTTTGACGAGCCGGACGTTTGCCGGGACTATCCGGCCCCTTTCCATGCGTCACACCATCTCAGTGCTGGTCGAAAACAAGTTCGGCGTGCTCGCCCGCATCGCCGGAATGTTCAGCGGGCGCGGCTTTAATATCGATTCGCTCAACGTCGGCCCCACCCTCGAGCCCGCCACCTCGCGGATGACGCTCATCGTGCGCGGCGACGACACTGTGCTCGAGCAAGTCACCAAGCAGCTCCGCAAATTGATCGACGTGATCGAGGTGGAGGATTTCCGCGATGGCGAATACGTCGATCGCGAACTGGTCATGCTGCGGGTGTCGGCCAATGCCCGGACCCGCGCCGAGGTCATGCAGATCTGCGATATTTTCCGCGCCAAAATCGTGGACGTGCAGCCCGAGAAGATGGCCATCGAGATCACGGGCGACGAGAGCAAGATCGAGAAGTTCCTCATGCTCATGGGGAACTTCGGCATCACCGATCTCACCCGCACCGGCAAGGTCGCGCTCACCCGCAAGCAGTAGGCGGTAGGCGACCGCCCCTTTTTTCCCAAAACCTCACTCCGTTATCTATTATGCCCGCCAAAGTTTACACCGAAAAAACCGCCCCGCTCGCACCCCTCAAAGACAAAGTCTGCGCCGTCATCGGCTTCGGTTCGCAGGGCCACGCCCACGCGCTGAACCTGAAGGAAAGCGGCATCGAAGTCATCGTGGGCCTTTACCCCAAGAGCCAGTCGCGCGAAGTGGCCCGGAAGCGCGGGTTCAAGGTCTATGACACCGCCGAGGCGGTGAAAAAGGCGGATATCATCTTCGTGGCCGTGCCTGATATCGCCATCGCGGGCGTTTACGAGAAAGACATCGCGCCGCACCTCGGGAAGGGCAAGACGCTGCTCTTCAGCCACGGTTTCGCCATTCATTTCAAAACGGTCGTGCCGCCCGCCGAGGTGGACGTGATCATGGTCGCGCCGAAAGGCCCCGGCCACATCGTGCGCCGCCAGTACGAAGAAGGCAAAGGCGTGCCCGCGCTCATCGCGGTGTATCAAAACCCGAGCAAACAGGCCAAAAAGATCGCGCTCGCCTGGGCCACCGGCATCGGCGGCAGCCGCGCTGGCGTGCTGGAGACGACCTTCCAGGAGGAAACCGAGACCGATCTTTTCGGCGAGCAGGCCGTGCTCTGCGGCGGGGCCAGCGCGCTGGTGTCGGCGGGTTTCGAGGTGCTCACCGAAGCGGGCTACCAGCCCGAGATGGCCTATTTCGAGTGTCTGCACGAGCTGAAGCTCATCGTCGATCTGATGTATGAGTCCGGTATCGCCGGCATGCGTTTCTCGATATCCGAGACCGCGAAATGGGGCGACGTGAAGACCGGGCCGCGGATCATCAACGCCAAGGTCAAAGCCGAGATGAAGAAGGTTCTGAAAGAGATCCAGAACGGCAAATTCGCCCAAGAGTGGATCGAGGAGAACAAGACCGGACGCCGGAATTATCAGAAGTTGCTGGCCGATGGCACCAAGCATCCGATCGAGAAGACCGGCGCCCGCCTCCGCGGTCTGATGCCCTGGATTCAAAAAAAGAACCTCAAGGGTTCGCAGGCGGCTTACTAGCGTTCCGGACGGCGTAAACGTGAGGCGCCGCGCCGTCGGCACACCTCTGGAGCGTCGTTCGTTGCACTGCCTCTTCGAAGCGAAGCGCTCCAGAGGCGTGTTGCCCGCCGCTCCCGCGCTTGCCGCTTCCGACGCTTCAGGTAGCTTAGTCGTCTGATGCTCCTCCGGCTGCTCTGCGCCTTGTTTCCGCTCTGGCCGCTGGCCGCCCGTGCCCTGGAGGAAGACCGCGTCACGGCCCGCTATCGGGAGTTGCTCGAACGGCGGCCCGGACCCGGCACCGCGCTCGACCGGCTCTGGAGCCAGTACGAAGCCACCGGTCAGACCGCGGAGTTGATCGCGACGTATCGTGACCGCGCGGCGAGCGATCTGCCCGCGAGCCTGATCCTCGGTTATCTGCTGCAAAAAGAGGGACAATTCCAGGAAGCCCGCGCGACCTTCCAAACTGCCACCCGGCTGGCTCCCGACGACGCCCGCCCCTGGCAGGCCCTCGCCGCGTTGTCCCGCCGCGAAGGCGATTTCAC